>DATLVL010000158.1:0-13720 GCA_035577525.1 Gemmatimonadales bacterium
GCCACCAGTTTCACACCGTACCCCGCTTGCTCGCGCCGCACCGAGACCGATCCCCCGCCGGGCCACATCACGATCAGGCCGCCCAGTGCCACGATCATGCCGCCGTACCACACCCACCACACCAGCGGATTGATGGTGAAGCGATACACCGCCTGCTCCGACCCGTTCACCACGCCCGCGAGGACGATATAGAGGTCCTCGCGCATGTCGCTCTTGATGCCGACCTCGGTGGATGGCTGGAAGGTGGGATTCCCTTCGGCGTCGACATGCTGCCGTTTTTCGGTCTCGAGGCGGCCGATCCACTTGCCGTCGCGGGTGACGTCGACGGTCGCCGCGGTCACCTGGCGGTTGAGCGCCGGATACTGCGAGATCCCGAGGTGCGTGAAGCGGTAGGTCCAGCCGTACGGGCTCTTCAGCGAGACCGATTCGCCCGGCCGCAGCGTCGCTTCGGTCTCGGTCTTGAACGCGTACCCCGCGAAGGCGATGAACAGAATCAGGATGCCGAAGTGCACGACGTAGCCGCCGTAGCGGCGGCGGTTGCGGGCGAACAGACGGCCGAGCGCCAGCAGCCACGCTTCGTCGTACTGCCGGTGCCGCGCCGCTACGCCACGCCAGAACTCCTGCACGATCGTGGTGCACACGAAGCCGGCGAGACCGATTGCGACGATCGGATAGAAATCGCGCATCCCCGCGGCGAGCACCGCCAGCGTGGTCAGCACCCCGCCGGCCGCGGGCACGGCGAACTGACGCTTGAGATTGGGCAACGACGAGCGGCGCCAGGCGATGAGCGGGCCGATCCCCGTGAACAAGAGCAGCAGCAACCCGAGCGGGATGTTCACGCTGTTGAACCACGGTGCCTTCACCGTGACCTTGGTGCCGCTGAACAGCTCGGTCAGAATGGGGAGCAGCGTGCCGAACAGCACGGTGAACGCGATCCCGACGAGCAGCAGGTTATTGAAGAGAAAGCTCGCTTCGCGGCTCACCATGGACTCGAGCTGGGAGTCGGCTTCGAGCAGCGGCAGGCGCCTCACGTAGATCCAGATGCTCGCCGCGGCGGCGAGCACGAGGAACGCGCCGAAGAACCAGCCGACCTTCGACTGCGTGAACGAATGCACCGACGCGATCACGCCTGAGCGGGTGATGAACGTGCCGAAGATCGACAACAGCCACGACCCGATGATGAGGGCGAGGTTCCACTTCTTCAGCATGCCGCGCTTTTCCTGGATCATCACCGAGTGCAGGAACGCCGTCATCGTGAGCCACGGCAGGAATGAGGCGTTCTCCACCGGATCCCACGCCCAGTAGCCGCCCCACCCCAGCTCTACGTACGCCCACCACATCCCGAGACAGATGCCGATCGACAGGAACAGCCAGGAGAGCAGCGTCCACTTGCGGATCGCCACCAGCCAGTCGGCCTCGAGGCGCTTCGACAGCAGCGCCGACATCGCGAACGCGAACGGAATCGTGATCGAGATGTAGCCCAGGTACAGCATCGGCGGATGGAACACCATCCCCGGATTCTGGAGCTGGGGGTTCAACCCGTTGCCGTCCACGGGCGTGTACGCGAGCCGCTCGAACGGATTGGCGTGCGAGATGCTCGAGAACACCATCACGCTGAGGAAGAACGTGCACACGAGGCACGTGATCGCGCCGACGTAGGGCAGATAGACCCGGTGGCGCGGCGCCGTCAGCAGCTGCGCCAGCGCGCCGAACAGCGACAGCACCGTCGCCCAGAACAGCAGGCTGCCCTTCTGCCCCGCATACAGCGCCGACCACGTATAGAAGATCGGGAGGTTGCGGCTGGTATAGGCGGCGACGTACTCGACGTTGAAATCGTGGCGGAACAGCGCCACCTCGAGACAGACGACGGCCACGAACAGGACACCGCACAGCGCATAGACGGCGTGCCGCGAGCTGGCGATCAGATCGGCGCGGCCGCGCGCGCCACCGAGAAACCCGGTAAACGCACCCCACGCTCCGAGGAGAAACGCGACCCAGAGCGCCAGACCGCCGAGCAATGTCATTTAGGCTTTGGGAACCGACTCGTAGCGGGAGCCGCACTTGGCCAGCACGTCGGTCGCGTGAATCACCCCGTCGTGCTGGATGCGCCCTTCGACCACGACCTCGACGCTGTCCGTGAAGGTGTCGGGAGCGATGCCCCGGTACAGGACCGGATACGAGGCGCTGCCGTCGGTCACCCGGAAGGCGAGCGTCTGATGGGCGACGTCGCGCGTGACGCTACCGGGGACGACGCGGGCGCCGACCCGCATCCCCACGTCGTAAAACGTCGGGTCCGCCGCCAGCTTCTGCGACAGCTCGCTCGGTGTCAGGAAATACTGACCGGTCTGTTTCACCCCGGTCGCCATCAGGTAGCCGACGGCGCCCACGATCAGCACCGCTCCCAGGGTGAACTTCATGCCCGCGTTCATAGATGCAGTATACAACCCCGCAACTAGAGGCGCTCCGGTACCCAGTGTCGTAGATTCAGCCTGACTTCATGACCGCTTCATCTGAGATTCCGGTCACGGCAGCTCCGTTGCCGCGGGCGTCGCTGATCGCGGCCCCGGGATCGGCGAAGATCGACGCGACCGTCGTCGAGGACCAGGTCGCCCGGGAGCAGCTGCGGCGCCTGGTGGGCGAGAGCCGCTGGGCCGAAGTCGCGCATCTCGTGCTCACCGGCGTGGTCACCGTACTGCTCTGGCCGTGGATTGCCCACATCACGCTGGCCGTATGGGCAGCGGCGGTGACGGCGTGCACGGCGATCCGCGGCGTGCTGCGGGTTCGAATGCAGCGCGCCGCCTACACTCCCGGTGGAGCCCTGGGGCGGACCCGCCTCGCCCTCGCAGCGAGTGGTCTGACGTGGGGTATCGGCGCTGCCGTGGTGATGGCCGATACGCCGGTGGCACCAGCATCGCTGCTGCTCGTGGTGATATGCGGGCTGGCGGCGGGTGGCGTGGCGTCGCTGTCGGGCGACCTGTGGGCGTTCCGCTATTTCATCGCCGGCCTCCTCGTCCCCATCCCCGTGGGCATCGTCCAGGGCGCGTTTCAACGCGACACGCCGATCGCGATCTTTATGGTGCTCTTTTACGCCGCGGCCATGTTGGTCTTCCATCGCCGGTCGTACCAGCTGCTGCACGAGCACCTGCAGCAGTCGTTTGCGCTGGCGGGACGCGAGCAACAGGCGGTGCAGGACCGGGCGTACGTCGACGCGCTGCTGGCGAGCGCTCCGGTGGCGATCGCGGTGCTGGGTGCCGACGGCCGGGTGCGCGGCGTCAATCCGCAGTTCGAGTCGCTCTTCGGATACACTGCTGCCGAAGCGATCGGCCGCGACCTGAACGAGCTGATCGTCCCGCTCTCGGAGCTCCCCAAGGCGGCACGATTCGACAGGCTGGCCCGTCGCGGCGAGCGCGTGGCGGTTGAAGTGGAACGGCGCCGCAAGGACGGGTCGCTCGTCCCCGTCATGGCGACCGCCAGTCACGTCGCCGGGACGACGGGCAGCGACGTGCTCGTCATGTACGAAGACATCAGCGACCGGCGCAAGGCCCAGGACGCGCTGAGCCAGCTCGCCAATATCGTGCAGTCCTCGGAAGACGCGATCGTCGGGCAGACGCTGGACGGCGCCGTGGTGAGCTGGAATGCCGCTGCCGAGCGCATGTTCGGCTACAGCTTCGTGGAAGTCAAAGGCCGCCCCATCAGCGTACTGCGCCCACCGGACCTGGCTGGCGAAGCCGATGACTTCCTCGAGCGGATCAAGCGCGGCGAGCATGTCGACCATTTCGAGACTATGCGGATGCGCAAGGACGGCACTCGCATCCCGGTGTCGCTCAGCGTCTCGCTGACGCGCGACCCGCGCGGGCGTATCAGCGGCTTTTCCACCATCGCCCGCGACGTGAGCGGCCAGGTGGCGAGCCGCGCAGCGTTACGCGACGCGCGGGACGCCGCCCAGCGCCTGGCCCAGACGCGCAGCTCGTTCCTGGCCAACATGAGCCACGAAATCCGCACGCCGATGAACGCGATCCTCGGGCTGACGGAGCTGCTGCTCGACACCGAGCTCGCCCCCGAGCAGCGGCATTCCCTCACGCTGGTGCAGACCTCGGCCGAGACGCTGCTGACCCTGCTGAACGACATCCTCGATCTCTCGAAGATCGAAGCCGAGCACTTGCAGCTCGAGTCCATCGCGTTCGACCTCGAGCGTCTGGTGGAGTCGGTGGTGGAGCTGCTCGCCATCCGGGCGCGGGAGCGGCGGCTCAACCTGCTCGCCGACGTCGCCGCGGACCTGCCGCCGAGCGTGCGCGGTGACCCCACGCGGCTGCGCCAGGTGCTCACCAACCTGATTTCGAACGCGATCAAGTTCACGCACGGAGGCGAAGTGGTGGTTGCCGCCGCATGGATCAGCGCCGCGGATGGACACCCCCTGGTGCGCTTCGCCGTCCGCGACACCGGCATCGGTATCCCGCCCGAGAAACTCGACGCCATCTTCGACGAGTTCAGCCAGGCCGATACGTCGACGACGCGCAAGTACGGCGGCACGGGACTGGGGCTGGCGATTTGCCGCCGCCTGGTGCGGCTCATGGGCGGAGAGCTCGCCGTCTCAAGCGACGTCGGACACGGCACGGAATTCAGCTTCGCGATCCCGCTCGAGGTTGAAGCGCCCCTCGGGACCGCGGCCGCCGTGAAGACGCCGCTCGCGGGCCGCCGCGTGCTCGTCGTCGACGACAATCCTACCAATCGCCGCGTGGCGCTCAACATGCTGGCGGCCGCCGAGATGGAAGTCACCGAAGCGGGGAGCGGCGCGGCCGCTCTGGTCGCGCTGCGCCTGGCGAAACGCGATGACGCGCCATTCGATCTCGCCATTATCGACTCCGAAATGCCGGAGATGAACGGCTTCGAGCTGGCCCAGGCGGTACGCGCGGACTCGGCTATCGGTCGGACTCCCCTCGTGATGCTCACGTCGTCGGGCCGGCCGGGCGACGGACAGCGCTGCCGTGACCTCGGCATCGACGGCTACCTGCCCAAGCCCGCGTCGCGCAGCGACCTGCTCGAAGCGCTCAAGACGGTGCTCGCCGAACCGGGCACCGCCGGCATAGCCAAAGGGGACATCGTCACGCGCCACTCCATCGCCGAGACCCGCCGCCACCTCACCATCCTGGTGGCGGAGGACAATCCGGTGAACCAGGAAGTCGTGGCCGCGATGCTGCGCAAGCGCGGCCACCACATCGACGTCGTCGCCAACGGCCGGCTGGCGGTGGACGCCGTGGCCCGCGCGCGCTATGACGTCGTGCTCATGGACATCCAGATGCCGGAGATGGATGGCTTCGAGGCAACCCATGCGATCCGGGCCACGCCGGTGGGCAAGGATCTGTCGATCATCGCCCTGACCGCCCATGCGCTATCGGGAGAGCGCGAGCGCTGTTTGTCGCACGGCATGACGGATTACCTGACGAAACCGCTGCGCGCGCACGAGCTGTTCGCGGCGGTCGAGAGCTGGGCCCCGAGCGGAGAGGAACGCATCGAGCCCGCGACCGCGGCGACGCAGGGCGGCGCGCTGCCGGTGGATGTCGAGGCGTTCCGTGAGCAGATGCGCCTCGCCGGCGCCGAGGCGGCGGTGGATCAGATCCTCGACACGTTCCTCGACAGCACACCGCAACGCATCACAGCGATCACCGGCGCGCTGGCCTCCGGCAACGCCACCGACATCGAGCGGGCGGCCCATGCGCTGAAGTCCGCCGCGGGAACGATCGGCGCGAAATCGCTGGCGGCGTTGCTGCAACAGATCGAAGCGGCCGGAAAAGCCGGCGACGTCGCGGCTGCGCGCGCGCAGCAGGACCGCCTCGAGGCCGAGGGCGCCGCGGTGATCGACCAGCTCACGCGACCGCGCGGGGCCTCGGCAGGCGACCCGGGCTGACCCGGGCTACTCGGCTCGCGCCAGCGCCCAGTCCGCCGCCTCAGCCGCATCCGCCACGCGCGGCAACGTGGCGAGCCCGGCAAAGTTGTCGTGCAGTCCCACCACCGGCGTCCCGATGCGCAGCGCCAGCGCGATCTCCGACAGCGTGCCCGTCCCGCCGCCGATCGCGACGACCGCCCCGGCGACGCGCACGATGAGCGCGTTGCGCATCTCGCCCATACCCGTCGCCAGCGGAATGTCGATGTAAGCGTTGGCGTCCCGCCCATCGTTGCCGGGCAGAATCCCGATGGTCAGTCCTCCGGCGCCGCGCACGCCTTTCGCGACCGCCTCCATCACGCCCGTCAGGCCACCGCAGACCACGACCGCACCGCGCTCTGCGAGTCGCCGGCCCAGCTCTTAGGCCAGTGCGGCTTCCGCGCCGCTGCAGTCCGATCCGCCCACGACCGCGACGATGGGACGCACCACGGTCACACGCTGAACGGCGGCTGCACGAGGCCGCGCTCGGTGATGAACGCCGTGACGTAGCGCGCGGGAGTGACGTCGAACGCCGGATTGAACGCCGCCACCTCGCGCGGCGCGATGGCGCGCCCCGCGATGGTCTTCACCTCGTCGGCGGGGCGCTGTTCGATGGGAATCGCATCGCCGTCGGGAGTGGCCGGATCGATCGTGGAGGACGGCGCACAACAGTAGAATGGCACGCCGTGCTGGCGCGCCAGCACCGCCACGGAGTAGGTGCCGATCTTGTTCGCGAAGTCGCCGTTGGCGGCGATGCGGTCCGCACCGACGAGCACCAGATCGACCCGCGCGTTGCGCAGCAGCGTGCCGGCGGCACCATCGGCGAGCAGCGTGCACGGAACACCCGCTTCGCTGAGCTCCCAGGCGGTGAGCCGCGCCCCCTGCAGCACCGGGCGCGTTTCGTCGACATAGACGTGCACGCGGCGGCCTGCCTCGTGCGCCAGGTAGATGGGAGCGAGGGCGGTGCCGATCCCGCCGGTCGCCAGCGCGCCGGCGTTGCAGTGCGTCAGGACGTTCGCTCCCTCGGGGACCAGCGGCAGCCCCCCCTCACCGATGCGGCGGCACATCGCCCGGTCTTCCTCCCAGATCGCGGTCGCCTCGACCCGCAACCGCTCCCACAGCGCCGCCGCATCGCCGGGCGTCTGCTCGGCGGCCGCGATCATGCGCGTCAACGCCCAACGCAGGTTGATCGCGGTCGGCCGGGTCTCGGCGAGACAGGCAGCCGCCGTGCGCAGCTGGGCGAGGAACGCGTCGCGTCCTCCCCGGCGCACCTTCCGCAGTCCTGCGACGAGCCCCATGGCCGCCGCAATGCCGATGAGCGGTGCGCCACGCACCTGCAGCGTGCGGATCGCGCCGGCGGCGTCGTCGATCGTCTCCAGATCACGGTGCACCAGCGTGTCGGGGAGCGCGCGCTGGTCCACGATGCGGACGGCGCCGGAGGGAGCCCACATGATGGCTTGGACGGACATGTGAGGAAACTAATGCGGATGCAGAATGTTGAATGTAGAATGAGGGATGACCTACCAAACCATCCTTTTCGAAGTTCGCGACGGCGTAGCGACCGTCACCATCAACCGCCCCGACAAGCTCAATGCCTTGAACGACCAGGTGATGGCCGAGCTCGGCGACGCGGTCGAGCGCATCACCACGGCGCCCGAGATCCGCGGCGCGATCATCACCGGTGCGGGGGCGAAGGCGTTCATCGCCGGCGCCGACATCGGAGACCTGTCGCGTCAGGGACCGTTCGACGGAAAAGCGCGCGCCATGCGCGGCCAGGGCGTGCTGCGGCGTCTCGAGACGTGCGGCAAGCCGGTTATTGCGGCGGTGAACGGGTACGCGCTCGGCGGCGGGTGCGAGCTGGCGATGGCCTGTCACCTGCGGCTCGCCAGCGACAGCGCGAAGTTCGGCCAGCCCGAAGTGAAGCTCGGTATCGCGCCGGGATACGGCGGCACGCAGCGGCTGCCGCGACTCGTCGGCAAGGGCATCGCACTGCAGCTGATCCTCTCCGGCGAGATGATCGACGCACACGAAGCCTATCGGATCGGCCTCGTGAACAAGGTCGTCCCGGCGGCGGAATTGCTCGCCGAATCGGAAAAGATGCTGCGGGGTATCCTCGCGATGGCACCCCTCGCCGTCCGACTCTGCCTCGAAGCGATCGATCAGGGCATCGAGATGACGCTGGACGAGGGGCTGCTGCTCGAAGCGAATCATTTCGGCCTGCTCGCCGCGACACACGACATGAAAGAAGGGACGACCGCATTCCTCGAGAAACGGCCGGCGCGATTCGAAGGACGCTGACCCTGATCGTGACCGCCGGGGCCGTCACGTATGCGTGCCAGGCGGACCGTGAGCGCCCCGGCCCGCCGCGCCTGGCGATCTTCCTCAATCAGGATTCGGTACGCTCCCCCGACACCCTGTCCGGCTCGTTGCGCGCCGACGACCCCGATGGGATCGACTCGGTCTGGCTGTCGGTAGACTCGGCGCCGCCGCTCGGCGCCGACGGGCTGCTCGAGCCCACCTTCCTCGCCTCGTTCCGGGCGGCAGTACGAAACGGGCACGTCCTGGGGGACCACGTCTCGGTCCGGCTCACTGCCCGGGACATTTCCGGGTACGTCGGAGGGCTCGACACCTTCGTCGTCGTCCGGGGTCCCTGACCCCTCTTCCAAGCCCTTGTCAGTACGTCAAATCGCCGCTCGGCGGAACCGAACTAAGTATTGACGGGACAACAATTTCCGGGTATTTTGGTAGGGCTTTCCGAGGCACTTTTTTTGACCCTTCCCAGATGACTGACCAGGAACGGAAACGGCGCGCGCCGACGCCCGTTGGTGAGGCCCTGAAGGCGTACCTCACGCGGTCGGGATTAGGGGTTCGCCTGGGCCAGGCACAGGTGGTGGCCGAGTGGGCGCGCCTTGTGGGGCCGCAGGTCGCGGCGGTAACCAGCGCGGAATCGGTGTCTCCCGACGGCACGCTGTTCGTGCGGGTGGCGACGAGCGCCTGGCGTAACGAACTGCAGCTCATGATGCCCGAGCTGATGGCCCGCATCAACGCGGGCCGCGGCGCGGGCCGGATCAAGACCATCCGCTGGCTCTAACCCGGTACCCCATGGCGAAACCGAAGAAGCCGACTCCCAAAGACTCGAAACACAACGGCAACGGCGACTACCAGGCCGACGCGATTCAGGTCCTCAAGGGCCTCGAGGCGGTACGGCGTCGTCCAGCGATGTACATCGGCTCGGTCTCGGGCCGCGGCCTGCACCACCTCGTCTACGAAGTCGTGGACAACTCGGTGGACGAGGCGCTCGCCGGATTCAGCACCAAGATCGACGTCACGATCCACGAGAACAACGCCATCACCGTCGTCGACAACGGCCGCGGCATCCCGGTCGACATCCATAAGACGGAGAAGAAGCCCGGCGTTGAAGTCGCGCTGACGGTGCTGCATGCCGGCGGCAAGTTCGACAAGAGCACCTACAAAGTGTCGGGCGGGTTGCACGGCGTCGGCGTGTCGGTCGTCAACGCGCTGTCGAAGAAGCTCGAGGTGTGGATCGACCGCGACGGCAAACGCTACCACATGTCGTTCGAGAAGGGCGAGACGAAGAAGAAGCTGGAGGTGATCGGCAAGTCCAAGGGCACGGGGACGACGGTGTGGTTCCTGCCCGACGACAGCATCTTCATTGAGACCCGCTTCGACTTCGCCACCATCGCGACGCGGCTGCGCGAGCTCGCCTTCCTCAACAAGGGCCTGCAGATCACGCTGGTGGACGAACGCAAGGACTCGAAGAAGACCGAGACCTACCTCTACAAGGGCGGCCTGGTCGAGTTCGTGAAGTGGCTGCTCGGCAGCCGCAAGGCGCTGCACCAGAAGATCATCGCCTTCGAAGCCAAACGCGAAGGCGTCGAGGTCGAGGGCGCGGTGCAGTACGACGAAGGGTACAACGAGAACACCTTCTCCTTCGTCAACAACATCAACACTCACGAAGGCGGCACGCACCTCACCGGGTTCAAGTCGGCGTTGACCCGCACGATCAACGAGTGGGCGAAGAATGACGGCCTCCTGAAGAAGGAGGAGTTCACCCTCTCCGGCGACGACGTGCGCGAAGGGCTCACCGCCGTCCTGCACGTGAAGGTGAAGGACCCGCAGTTCGAGGGGCAGACGAAGACGAAGCTCGGCAACTCCGAAGTCGAGGGCATCGTCAAGAGCGTCGTGAACGAGGCGCTCGGCGATTTCTTCGACAAGAACCCGAGTGTCGCGCGCGCCATCATCGCCAAGGCGATCTCGGCGGCGCGCGCGCGCGAAGCGGCCCGCAAGGCGCGCGAGCTGGTGCGTCGCAAGAACGCCCTCGATGGCGGGATGCTGCCCGGCAAGCTGGCCGATTGCTCGCTCACCGATCCCTCGCTGTGCGAGGTCTACCTGGTGGAGGGCGACTCCGCCGGCGGCTCGGCCAAGCAGGGACGCGACCGCAGCTTCCAGGCGATCCTGCCGCTGCGCGGCAAGATCCTCAACGTGCAGAAGGCGCGTATCGACAAGATCCTCTCCAACGAGGAGATCCGGACCATCATCACCGCCATCGGCACCGGCGTGGGTGAGGACTTCAAGATCGAGGAAGCGCGCTACCACAAGATCATCATCATGACCGACGCCGACGTCGACGGCGCGCACATCCGCACGCTGCTGCTCACCTTCTTCTACAAAGAGATGAAGCAGCTGATCGACGCCGGTTACATCTACATCGCGCAGCCGCCGCTGTACCGCGTCGCCCGGGGCAAGGAAGAGTTCTATGCCTACGACGACAAACAGCGCGAGGAGTACGTCAAGCGGCTGTCGAACGGCACCGAAGGCCGGGGCAACGTCCAGATCCAGCGCTACAAGGGCCTCGGGGAGATGAACCCCGACCAGCTGCGCGATACCACGATGGACCCGCCCAAGCGCACCCTGTTGAAGGTGACGATGGAGGATGCGCTCGAAGCCTCGCAGCTGTTCGAGACGCTGATGGGCGACGAGGTCGAGCCGCGCCGGCGGTTCATCGAGGAAAACGCCAAGTTCGTGCGGAATCTCGACGTCTGATCCCGCTCCTCACCGGCGTCGCGGTCCTGCTGATTCTTCTGGGTTGGTTCCTCTTCGGTGGGCGGACCGACCGCCCCTCGGCCCGGCGCGGCGATAATGCGTCGATCGACTATGACGAGCTGGAACAGGCGGAGCGGGATGTGCGGGACGCGGACGACGAGGACAGTGTCAGAGACTGGGGGCCCGGCTCGAGCAAGCCGCGGCCCCCGCATTTACTCTAGTCCCGGGTCGTATCCGCCCGCGCCGTCTTGAAGAGGTGCACGTACTGGCCGTACCCCGCCGCCTGCATCTCCTCCAACGGAATGAAGCGCAGCGCCGCGGAATTGATGCAGTAGCGCTGGCCGGTTGGTGCCGGGCCGTCGTCGAACAGGTGGCCGAGGTGGGAATCGGCGTGCGCGGAGCGCACCTCGGTGCGCGTCATGAGGAATGAGTGGTCGGACTTCTGCTGCACATTCCCCGCATCGAGCGGCTTCGTGAAGCTGGGCCACCCCGTTCCGGAATCGAACTTGTCGAGCGAGCTGAACAGCGGCTCCCCCGACACCACATCCACGTAGATCCCGGGATGATGATTGTCCCAGAACGCATTGTGGAACGGCGCCTCCGTGGCCTCGTGCTGCGTCACCTGATATTGCTCGCCGGTCAGTGACTGGCGCAGCTCCGCGTCAGACGGCTTCTTGAATTGCATCGGATGCCACCCTTTCGTCGTATCGCGAGCCATGCCCTGGGCCGCACCGATTTGGGCCGCCGCCAGCAGCATGCATACCGTCACATTCCCGATCCGGATCCGCATCACCAGCCTCGTTTCCGTCGTTGTGCGTGTCGCCCTTCACAATGTCCGCCGGGTGCAGTTGGTTCCCGGGAACCTTCATCCCCTCACTGACATTGTACGTTTTTCAGGCTGGAGCCGCTGCGGCGTGATTGCCGCATATTCTCCCTACCCATGAAACTCCCCTCCCGCTGGCACTGGCCCTGGTCACCGCGCCCCTACGAGTGCGCGGACGCGCTGGCCCGCCTCGACGATTATCTCGACCGCCGCCTCACGCCCAAGGAACAGCGGCTGGTGGAAGGGCACCTCGCCGTCTGCACCGCCTGTACCTCGAAGTACCGCTTCGAAACCACGTTCGTCAGCGAGCTGCGCGGCAAACTCACTCGCATCGACGTCCCCCCCCGGTTCGCCGACCGGGTGCAGGAGGCGCTCCGCCGGGCCCAAGCCACGTGACGGCGGCCCCGACCGGCTTTGAGGCCGAGCTGGTGCCGTTACTCGATCGTGCCTACGGGCTGGCCTACAGCCTGACCCACGACCGGGCGAACGCAGAGGACCTGGTGCAGGAGGCGGCGCTGCTCGCCCTCAGGGCGTTCGCGCAGTTCCAGCCAGGTACGAACTTCAAGGCCTGGTTCTACAAGATCCTGGTGAACGCCTTCTACGGCCAACTCCGCAAGCAGCGCCGCCAAGGTGAAACCGTCGACCTCGAGACGCTTCCATCGCTCTACCTCTACGGGAAGACGGCGGAGCTTGGCCTGCAGGATCACACCGACGATCCGGCGAGCGCGCTGCTCTCCCGGCTCGACGCCGAGTCGATCGTCGCCGCGCTGGAGGCGCTGCCGGAAGAGTATCGCGTGGCCTGCTCCCTGTATTTCATTCAGGACTTCTCATACGAGGACATTGCGCAAACGCTCGCCGTGCCGCTCGGCACGGTGCGCTCCCGCATCCATCGGGGCCGCAAGCTGCTGCAACAGCGGCTCTGGGCGATCGCCGAAGAACGCGGCATCGTACGGCAATTGAAGGCCCAGGCCACCGCCTGACACATGCCGACCGACCCGGAGCGACAGCGACTCGCGCTCGACGCCGCGCGCACGGAGAACTGGAAGCGCTGGGGTCCGTACCTCAGCGAGCGTCAGTGGGGCACGGTGCGGGAGGACTATTCGGCAGACGGCGACTGCTGGTCCTACTTCCCGCACGATCACGCACGCAGCCGCGCCTATCGCTGGGGAGAAGACGGCCTGCTCGGCCTGACCGACCGCGAGGGCCGGCTCTGCTTTGCCCTCGCGCTGTGGAACGGGCGCGATCCGATCCTCAAGGAGCGGCTCTTCGGCCTCTCGGGCCACGAGGGCAATCACGGGGAAGACGTCAAGGAGTGCTACTACTTCCTCGACGCCACGCCGACGCACTCCTACGCCAAGGCGCTGTACAAGTACCCGCAGGCGGAATTTCCCTACGACGCGCTGCTGCAGGAAAACCGGCGCCGCGGACTCGACCAGCCCGAGTTCGAGCTCAGCGACACCGGAGTCTTCTCAGACGATCGTTACTGGGACGTGCTCGCCGAATACGCCAAGGCCGCCCCCGACGACATCCTGATCCGCATCACGCTCGCCAATCGCGGACCCGAGCCGGCGACGATCCATTTCTTGCCGACGCTCTGGCTGCGCAACACCTGGTCGTGGGGACGAACGGGTGAGGGATACCCGGGCCGCGGCAGGTTGTCGGCCGAGGACTCCCAAACGATTCGGGCGGAGCATCCCACGCTGGGGACGTTCCGCCTCGCAGCAGAAGTGACCGCGGCTGCCCCTGCCCTGCTCTTCACCGAGAACGAGACGAACACGCGGCGCCTCTGGGGCGCGGACAACGCGAGCCCGTACGTGAAGGACGCGTTCCACGAGTACGTCGTGCACGGCCGCCGCGACGCGGTGAACCCCGAGGAGCAGGGGACGAAGCTCGCCGCGCGATATGCGCTCACC
>DATLVL010000159.1:0-5125 GCA_035577525.1 Gemmatimonadales bacterium
CCCCGGGGCGTGGATACGTCGGGGTCAGCGAGTCGGCACGGTGCACGAGGGCGACCGCGGGCTCGTACTGCTTCAGGACGATGCCGAGCCGTGCGAGGGGCCCCAGCCGGACCTCCGGCAGGGGACCGGGCATGCGCGGCACGCTGCGCAGGTACGCGATGATCTTCGCCAGGTCGGCGTCGGCCAGCACGCTGAACATCTCCGCCGGCATCACGACGACCGAATGACTGTCGGGACGGACGCCGCGCCGGATGATGCGGCCCAGATCGGCATCGGAGTAGCGTCGCACGGCTTCGGTCAGATTGGGGGCGACGATGCGGGCCAGCAGCGGGTCATCGAGGAAGGTCTCCCCCTCGATCTCGTGTCCGTGGCAGCCACCGGAGCAGCCGCGCAGCTGTGCCAACCGTTTGCCTTCGGCCAGCGATGCGCTGTCCGAGGGGATCGTCAGCGACACGAGCGGCTCGCCGTAAGCATGCCGGAGCGTCCGCTGCGAGAGGAAATAGATGACGCCGTATGCCACCAATACGATGGCGACCAGGGCCAGCAGGACGTTGCGAGCCCAGCGGAGAAAACGGCGCACGCGGCCTCGTCGAGGAAGGGTTACTCGAACGGCTGAGCGAACGTAATCCGGTTCCCTTCGAGGTCAAGCACATCAACATCGCGCAGGCCCCGCGGATGGCTCACTTCACCAGTAGTCGATGCGCACGCCGGGTGGGAATGCGGTGAACGCGTTGCGCGTCACGTGCAGAGTTCCGCCGACCTCGATGCGGCGTAGCAGGGGCAGCCGGGCGAGTGCCGCGATGCCGGCGTTCGTGATCCCCGCGGTCTCCCAGAACTCGAGCTCCTCGAGAGACCGCATCTCGGCGAGCAGCTCGAGACTCTTGTCCGTGATGCGCGTGCGACCGGCGTAATAGCTCGTGAGTCCTGGCAGACGCGCAACGTGCTCCGTCGCCCGGTCACCGGTGGCGCGGCAGTACATGCACCAGAGCCGCTTCAGCCGCGCGCACCCGCCGACGTGTCGGAAGCCGTCGTCCGTCACATCCATCGGCATCAGCTGCTCGAGCGCCGGAAAGCTCGGCAGCGCGGCCAGCGAGGCATCGTCCACAGACTTGCAGCTCACACCGAGGCCCTTGAGCGCCGGCATCCGGGCGAGCGCCGCGAAGCCCGAGCCCGTGAGGTTGGGACACTCGCGGCCCCAGATGAACTCGATCGTCCGCGAGCGGGCCAACGCCTCGAAGCCGTCGTCGCTCGCCACGGTGCCCTGGCCCATCAGCATCCGGAGGCGGGGGAGGGCGCCGATGTGCCGCATCGCGGCGTCGTCGCACAGCGCCCCCTCACAGCCGAGCATTTCCAGGTGCGGTAGGTCGGCGAGGATCCCCAGGGCTTCGGCCGAGATGGCGCGCGTGTGCCAGAAGAAGTGCACGCCGTACAGCCCGTCGAGCCCGCGCAGGCGCTCGAGCCCGCGATCAGTGAACGGGCCATCCAAGAGGAGGTGGTTGGGCTCGGAATCGAACGACATCAGGCCGATGTTGCCCTCCCCGCCCTGCCACGTCTTGAACGCAGGGAAGTCGTGCAGCAGCGGCAACCCCGCATCGGTCACGAACCGCCCCGTCTTGAAGTGGCGTAGCAACCGTTTGCCCCGCAGCGCGTTGATCGCCCCGTCGCCCGTGGGTGTCCCCATCAGGTCGACACGCTCGAGCTGGTCACAAAACGACAGGTTGGCGACCCCCGCATCCGAAATTCGCGGCGTCCAGCACGACTTGAAGATCCTCAAGCTCCTCAAGCTCCGCAGCACGCCGAGCCCTGCATCGGTGACGGCGGCCTTGGGACCGCCGACATCGAGCTCCTCCAAACGCGATAGACGCGCCACGTGGGCCAGGCCGGCGTCGGTCACCAGGCCGCCCTCGATCAGGAGACGAGTGACCTGCTCGAGCTCAGCCACGCGCGCCAGCGCCTGATCGGTGATCGCGCCCGCGCGGAGCCCTGTGATCCCCTGCTCTCGCATGACGTCGACCACCGTGTCCCACTGCTCGGTCGGGATTGGACCGCGGACGTCGATCGTGTTGCTCGACCGATCGATTCGAAAGAATGGCGAGTCCGTCGGCGGAGAGTGCGGCTGCCGCGGAACTGGCGTGAGGCTCGCGATCAACGCTTCCCAGGATTCGAAACCGAGCCGCAGAGCGACGAGCCGGCGCGCATCGTCCAACGCCAGCTCGGGCGTGCGCTCGGGCGCGGCAAACCAGTTGGGGAGCCGTTGCTGCATCTGCTCCGTTTCCCGGTCCCACGCGAAGGAGGTGCCGAGCTCCCAATTGATCTCGCGGATCGCGGTGAAGTCGCCCGCCGTGTATGCCGCCGCGAGGCGGCCGGCGAGCGTCTCGTACAGCCGGCGTCCTTCACCCTCTGGTCCGGTGGCCACGACGTGGTGCACCAGCCTGGGCCAGCTGTCGAAGCCGTAGCGGCGGGCGAGATCGAGCTGCGCCTGGTGCAGCGGAATGCTGCCCGAGCGACTCGCGTCTTTGGCCTGTTTGCGGAGCTGTTCGAGCGACGGGCGCGCCGGGAGGCGCTGGATGGGATCGGACACACGATCTCCTTTCACAAACCGCCCGTGTCCGCTCGGCGGGCCGAAAGAAGATCGAGGATGCTGCCTCACAGCGACTGCTCAGGTGGGCTCGGCCCTTCCCGCGGACGGGATGCGCCCTGGTACGCGAGGCTAACGGTACTGGGGGCCCAGCAGAGCGTCAACGTCGGCGTAGCCGGACGGAAACGCGACGCCGTCGGTGGTCGCTCCGGCGGCGAGCAGCAGCCGCGCGGGCTCCGGCGTTCGCCGGTGCTGCCAGTAGGAGTCGACGCACGCCTTCACGGCGAGCATCAGGGGCGTCCGCCCCTTGCCATCCCTGTCGTTCACCGGCGCGCCACGCTCGAGCAGCAGCTGCACGAGGTCGGCGCGGATCTGCCACGCCGCCACGTGCAGTGCCGTGCTCTCGGGCGCGATGTCGAAATACCCGTCGCCCTTGTAGCGAGCCGTGACCGGAACGCCTAGGTCGAGCAGTTGACCCACCCCGATGGTGTTCCACGTCGACGTGAACTCCGCCAGCAATGTACTCCCCTGCGCCAGCAGCTCGCTCACCAGTTGTGGCTCTCGTTGCGTCACTTCTCGCACTCCTGCCGCGTCGCCCATCGTGCACGCCGCGATGAGGCGATCCACTCCCACGAGCTCGAGCGCCACCCCTCGCTTCACGAACGCCGCGAGGACATCACCCCTGCCGCGGCGTGCTGCCAGCTCGACGGCCGATGCGCCGTCGTCCCGCAGCGTGGGGTCGGCGTGAGCTTCGAGCAGCTGCTCAATGATCTCGAGAGAGTTGTTGCGGGCGAGCGCGTGGTTCAGCGGATACCAGCCGCGCGGGCGCTTCAGGTTGGGATCGGCACCATGCGCGAGCAGGTATTTCACGCCCTCCGGGTCATGCCAATCGTGTTTGCGGATCAGCATGAGGGAGAGATTCTCCGGCGTCACCTTCCCCGTTTCGACGAGGACTTGCATCGCCCCGAGGTCATCGCCTTCGGGAGCGTGGTAGACCGCATCGTCGTCGTTCGGGTTCGCTCCCCGCTCGATGAGCAGCCGCGTCAGGGCGGCGTGATGCGCGACGCCGGCCGCGCCGTACAGCGCGCTCTCGTACTCCGGAAACTTCCCGGTCGTCCAGAACCCGGTATTCGGGTCCGCCCCGGCGTCGAGCAACGCGCGAGCCGCGCGCAGGAAGGCCTCGCTGCGGCTGGGGTCGAGTCTCAGGTACTTGGACAGGCCGAGGTAGTTCAGCGCGTCGCCACCATACGGCGGGCTCTTCGCCGTGACACTCGTGGGATCGCGGGCGATGAACTGCCGCACCAGCGCATCATCGCCCAGCACCGCGGCGGTGTGAATGTCCGCAGTGCGCAGCCCGGGATGTTCGGCCAGGATCGCCTCCGCGGCGGCGAGTGTGCCGTGCCACATCGCCTCCGTCAGGAAGGCGGTCCGCACGTCGGACGCTGCGGTCACCTCAGAGATAGCGGAGCCACCACTCTCCTCCTCGCGCTTTGCGCTCGGCGAACCGGCGGCACGCCGGATACAGGATCGCGATCGTCACCGCCCACACGAGGTAGAGGAGCGCGAGACTCCAGGTGTACCCATCGGGCGGCTGCGGATTCCCCATCGGGTGATTGGTGAAGAGCCACGGATCCACGGCACCCGTCCGCACGAGCGACACGACGAGCGCCAGGGCGTGAATCAGCGGAATGTGCAGCACATAATAGAAGAACGGGACCCGGCCGAACACGGTGATGAACCGCGCTACGGCACCGCGGGCCCGATCGACGAGCGGCAGCAGCGCGATCGTCGGTCCCAGCGTCATCAACAGGAACAAGAACGACGCCGGATACTTGTTCGTGTTCAGGAACGCCAGCACGGCGGGCAGCGGCGGAGGGCCGTTCGGCCGGGCCACGGTGCTCCAGGGCCGCGGGTCCCCGTAGAGATTGAAGCCCCGCAGTACGAGGAACAGCGCTGTTGCCCCGAGCCCCAGGCCCAGGCACCAGCGGGTGCGACGCTCGGGCTCGAGCGTGAGCACTTTCCCGAACGCGTAGCCCGCCGCCATGACGCCGATCCATGGAATGATCGAATACAGCACGATCAGGCTGGGACCGTTGGCGCCGAACGCGATCGGCCCCGCGTAGAACCCGACATAAAAAACCTTCCAAAGCGCGGCGACGGGATCGTTACCGAGGCTGGGGATCAGCGTCGGGTAGACGTAGGAGTCGAGCAGGTTGTGGGCCGCAATGATCACGATCCCGAGCGTTCCCACGACCCCCAGCGGCAGGCGCACCAGTCCCGCCAGGATGATCATGCACCACCCGATCACCCAGATCACGCCCGCCATCTCGTAGTGCGCAAAATCGAAATTGAACGTCCAGGCTACCCGCAGCACGGTCAGCTCGAGCAGCACGAGCCATGCGCCACGCGTCAACAGAAAGCGCGACAGGTCCTGGTGCTTGCGTCCGTAGAAGAACGCGCTCGTGCCGGCGAGGAAAATGAACGCCGGAGCGCAGAAGTGGGTGATCCAGCGAGTGAAGAAGATCCCGGGCGTGGGGCCGCCGGCGG
>DATLVL010000160.1:0-2698 GCA_035577525.1 Gemmatimonadales bacterium
CGCGTACGCCGACCTGAAGAAGGCCGAGCTGGTCGATGCGCTGTACGACTGGGACGACGAGCACGCGGAGACGGTGGACGACACCGCGCCGGTCGAGCAGGAGCCGAACACCACGGGGCCGTCAGAGCTCGTGGCCGAGTAGTCGGTGGCGCAAGCCTCTGACCTGTACGACGCCGCGGAGTCGCTGCTCGCTGCTGCTGCGACGGCGATCGCGGCTGGCGGCAACGTCGCGCCGGCGGTCCAGTACGTGAGTGCTGGCCCGCCGGCGATCGACTGCTGCGACCAGCTCACCGTGCACGTGCAGCTGCATGTGCAGGTGGCGATGCGGGAGGCCGGCAGCCAGGCGATCCCGCAGAGCCGGCCGGCGGTGCAGATGGCGACGTTCGTCGTCACGGCGATGCGGTGCTACCCGATCGTGGAGGGCGGCGTGCAGCTGCGGGTGCCGGACGGGCAGAAGCTCGACGCGGCCGCTCGCGTGGTGTACCTGGACGGGTGGGCGCTGTGGAACGGCGTGCGGACGCTGATCCGCACCGACCGGCTGTTCCCGGGCCGGTGGTGCCGCAGCGTGGACACCGGCCCGATGACACCGATGCCCACGCAGGGCGGCTGCGCCGGGTGGCAGCTACCGGTGCTGGCCGAGGTGGACGGGTACTCGCCGCTGTAGAGTGCCGCCCTGGTGGACGGCATCGTCTGGAACCCGCGCGAGCTGTACGTGCTGCTGGAGTCGCCGGACGGCGACACGGGTCGTGACCTGATGCGCCGCGCGATCCGTGTCCACAGCGCCGCGGTGACGCGGTGCCCTGTGGGTACACCGGAGTCCACCCACAAGCGCGGGTACATCGGCGGTCGGCTGCGCTCCTCCATCACGTGGGAGGTGGTGCGGGAGGCCGGCAACCTGTCCGCGAAGGTCGGGACCAACGTCGAGTACGCCCCGTTCGTTGAGCTGGGCACGAGGTACATGCGCGCGCAGCCGTACCTGGTGCCGGCGCTGCGAGCCGGGGTGTGAGGAGCAGGCCATGAAGAACTTCGACCACGATCGGCAGCGCCGCGCGACGCGGCCGGCGTCCGAGCGGACGTTCGTGCTGGGCGGCGAGACGTTCATGCTGCGAGCACGGGTGCCGGCGAACGTGATGACGCAGCTCGATGAGATCACGAGTGGCCAGGTGTCGCCCGGCCGGGTGCTGGACATCGTGACCGGCGTCGTGACGGACATGGTCGAGCCGCCGGGTGGTGAGAAGTGGCGGGAGCTGGTCGCGCGCGGCGCGGAGGAAGACCCGCTGACGCTGGCGGACGTGATCGACGTGGTGCAGTGGTTGATCGAGAACGAGACCAACATCCCTACGTCGGAGCCGTCGCCCTCTGGCGATGGCTCGGTGAACCCCGTACCTGGCGCGCCTTTGACGGACGCCTCGCCCTCGCCGGCATTGACCCCGACGAACTCTCCTGTGGACGTCTTCTCCGGGCAGCCTACGCCTGGCTGACGGAGGGGCACGACCTGGAGGGCGTCGAGCAGATCGACGCGATCCTGAACGGTGACGGGCCGACCGTCGCGCCCGAGCCGCCGCCGCACTTCGAGCGGCCCTCGACGGCGCCCGGTGGGGAGCCGTCCCCGTCGCAGGTGGCAGCGGCGTTCGCACCGCCCGTGATCGACCCGACTATCCTCTCCGTGATGGGGCTGATGCAGCGCGAGACGGAGGCCACCGGTGGCGGGTGAGATCGCTCATGCGTTCGTTCGCATCTCGCCTGTCACGACGGGGTTCCAGTCCAGCCTGGAGCGCCAGACGAGCGGCGTCGGCAAGAGCATCGGCGGGAAGATCGGGAAGGCGATGGGCCTCGCGATCGGCGGCACCGTCGCCGCTGCCGCCGGCGGGCTGGGCGCCGCAGTTGACCTCGCGATCGGCTTCGACAAGTCGATGCGGAACGTCAACTCGATCGCGAAGCTGAACGAGAAGTCGTTCCAGGCGCTGAACAAGCGGGTGCTCGACCTGGGCAAGACCGCCGGCGTCGCACCGAAGACGCTGGCCGACGGGTTGTACGACGTGGTGTCGTCCGGGTTCGCCGCGAACGACGCGATGAAGATCCTGACCGCCGGTGCGCTGGCCGGCAAGGCGGGACTGACGGACACCGCCACCGCCACCGGCGCGGTGACCGCGGTGCTGAACGCGTACCACATGAGCGCCGACAGCGCCGGCAAGGTGTCCGACGCGCTGTTCCAGACCGTCAACGTCGGCGTCGTGAACTTCGAGCAGCTCGCCAGCACCATCGGTGACGTGCTCCCGTTCGCGTCCACGCTGGGCGTGAACATTCAGGCGGTCGGCGGCGCGATCGCGACGATGACGAAGGAAGGCATCAACGCGTCGGAGACGGTGACCCGGATCAAGGCGGTGATGACGCAGTTCATCTCGCCGTCGAAGGATCTCACGAAGGCGATCCACGATCAGGGGTTCGAGTCCGGCGCGGCGATGATCAAGGCGCTCGGTCTGCAGGGGTCGCTCGACCGGCTCTACAAGAGCACCGGCGGCAACATCACGCAGATGGGGAAGCTGTTCCCCGACGTGCGTGCGCTGGGCGGTGCGCTGGCGCTGACGGGCAAGAACTCGAAGGGCGCGAACGCGGACCTGATCGCGCTCGCGAAGTCGCAGGGCGCGACCGCGAGCGCGGCGAAGGAACAGGCCAAGAGCATCAGCCAGCAGTGGGA
>DATLVL010000161.1:0-4063 GCA_035577525.1 Gemmatimonadales bacterium
GAGCGGCGGCCCGAGCATCTCGGTGATGCAGGTGATCGAATCGTCGGGACGGCCCTACGTGGGCGTGGGCGGGTACCGCAGCCTGCGGGGGTACTACGACTCGCGCTTCATCGGGCCGGACAAACTGCTCGGCGGGGTCGAGGTGCGCTACGCCCTGCTCTACGCGCCGACGATTCTCGAGGTGAAGCTGGTCGGGTTCTACGACGCCGGCCGCGTCTTCGGTTCGGGCAGCGCGTTCCAGCTCACCACGCACGACCTGCACTCGAGTGCCGGCGGGGAGCTGATGATCCGCTTCGGCCGCAACGGCGTCCTGGTGGCCGGCGCGGGGTTCGGGTCAGACGGGCATCAGTTCCTGTTTGGGAGCAGCTGGAGTTACTGACTGTGTCAGCTATCAGCTAGCAGCATCAGCCAGTCATTGCCAAAACAGCTGACGGCTGAGAGCTGACAGCTGACGGCTTCTTCGCGAACAGCTCCACCACCTCCCGCAACGCCGATTCTCCCTTGTCCCGCGCATACCAGCGCCGGATCTGCGGGTAGGGCGGCTTCATTCCGGTCTTCGCCCGCTCGTTTCGCACCCACTCCTGCAGGTCTCTGGGGCGCGGACCCCAATGGCCCAGCTCCTCGAGCTGCCGGTTCAAGACGATGACGATCGGAATTGCGCGCGCCCCGTCAGTGAGATAGCGATCCATCACCGCCGGGTGCTCGTCGCGGCGCAGCACCCGCACTTCGATACTGCGGGTCAGCGTGGCGAGCTTGGCGAGATAGGGGATCGTGCTCGAGCCATCGCCGCACCAGTCTTCGGCGAGGACTAGGAGGTTGAATTTCTCATCGCTGCCCCGGACCGCGGCGATCGCCCACTCGGGGACGCGCGCGATCTGCTCCATCGCCTTCCACAGCTCGCGGTTGGCGACCGCCTCGCGCACGAACTCGTGGTAGGGAGTCGCTTTGGACCAGAGGGAACGGAGGTCGAGTGCCATGAAGCGAGTTTCGCCCACAACGTTGAAAGAGCGTTGCAAGTGAGCGTGAAGAACTGTTCACGAGGCCATCAGCCGTCAGCTATCAGCCGTCAGCTTAGTCAATCACGACCAGCTGACGGCTGATGGCAGATAGCTGAGAGCGCCTTTTTAGAGCTCCCGGATCTCTACCCCGCGCCGCTTCAGCTCGCTGACATAGGCGTCAAACGGCACCGCCTCATCGGGCGTCTGCACGCCGCGCGCCGTGATGCGGCCGTCCGCCTGCATCAGGCCCGTGATCGAGAGCGAATACCCTGTGGTGCGCATCATGGCGCTGATGCCCCGCGCCTCGTCGTAGTAGTCGAGCAGCTCCCACGACGCGCGTTTGCCGCTGTCGCTCGCGACGTCGACGCGCAGCGCGACCAGGTCACGGCCCGCCGGTTTGTTGAGTTTGGGCGAGACCGCCGCGATGAAGGCGTCGCGCGGCACGATCTCCTTCCCCTTCACCTTCAGCGGGGTGATGTCGAGCAGCCCGAGCTCCCGGATCGGCCGCATAATCGCCATGTGTCCCGGATAGCGCAGCGTCTTGTATTCCATCGTGCGCACGCGGCCTTCGTATGCCCACGGCATGGTCGAGATGCCGCCCCCGGTGTGGAACGCCTCCAGCGTGCCGACCGGCGGCGGAAACCCCACCGTCTCGAGCTCCGACAACGCGTCGACGCGGGCCGGCTTGCCCTCGCGCAGCACCCACGACGGTGTCGTGTAGTAGTCGAGCGCCCCCTCGAGCGAGTAGACGATCTGATAATTGAGCGGCGGCTCGGGATGCTGCGGCAGGCCCCCGACGAAAATCTTCACGCTGTCCGCGTTCCCCACGCGGCGGATGCCCTCAGCCGCCAGAATGTTGACCATGCCGGGCGCGAGACCGCAGTCCGGGATCACCGAAACGTTCCGCGCCCGGGCGTCCCCATCGAGCTTCTTCTGATTGAAGACGATCTCGGTATTGCCGCCCAGGTCGGCGTAGTGCAGCCCCGCCGCCACGGCTGCCCGCGTCACGTCGAGGTTGAAGTAATAGGGCAGCGCGTTGAGCACGGCGACATGGCCTGCGAGCAACGCGGCGAGGGCGGCGGGGTCCTGCACGTCGAGCTTCGCGAGGGTGAGTTTCTTCCCTACGAACGGCTTCACGAATCCGGCCGCGCGCTCGGGTTGGATGTCTGCCAGCGTGAGATGGCTGACTCTCTCCTGCTGCACCAGATCGAAGGCACACGCGGACCCCTGCAGGCCCGCGCCGAGCACCAGCATGCGCATGCGGCGGAAACTCCAAACGGAGGTTTACAGACCGGGACGAAGCGCGCGAAAGCTAATTAGATTCGCCCTCCTGTGAAGCAGGCCGATCTCACGCGGGAACGGCTGCTGCGTGCAGGCCTCGAGCTGTTCACCGCACACGGTTACCGCGCCACGACCACCAGCGACATCGCCCGTCATGCCGGCGTTGCCGAGGGAGCCCTGTACCGGCACTTCCCCGGGAAGCAGGCGCTCTTGAACGAGGTGTATCGCAACGCTGCGGCGTGGGCCGCCGAGCGGGTGCGCGAAGCCGACGCCGCGGCGGAATCGCTGCCCCACAAGCTCGCGCACCTGGCGGCAGCGCTGGTGCGTGGCGCCGGACGTGAGCCCGCAGTGGTGCGCCTCTTCTTCTTTCAGGACCACACCGCCCTGCTGGATGACCGCGCCCGTACCGCAGCGCGTGAGTTTCGCGGCGGGCTCGAGGGGCTCGTGGCGCACGGCAAGGCCGACGGGCTGGTCCGCAGCGGGGGTGTGGATGCCCTCGCCGCAGCCTGGCTCGGCGTGGTACGCGTCGCCATGGAGCGCATCGTGACGCGGGAGTGGGGGACGAACAGCGGCGGGGTGACGGTGTGCCGCGAGGCCGCCTGGGCGGCGATCGCGCAGCAGACTCCTGGCTAACCGCGGCGCAGCTCGAGCAGCGCCAGCTCCGGCGGCACGAACACGCGAATCGGCACTCCCACCACGCCGATCCCCCGGCTGACATAGAGCTGGCTCGCGGCCGACACGAAATGCCCCTCGACGTACTTGGTAATCAGCTGACCGGCCGACCATCCCAACAACGGAATCGCGATCTGCCCGCCGTGGATGTGCCCCGACAGCGTGAGCGGGACACCACGTTGCCGCGCCGTGTCGAATGCGCCGGGGCGGTGCGCCAGCAAGATGGTGAAGGCGCTGCGGGGGATGCCGAGCAGCACGCGGTCGACGGCGAGCGTTTGCGGGTCGTCGAACACCCAGTTGTCGGGATCGTCGATCCCGGCGATGACGAGCGTCGATCCGTTGCGTTCGATGACGTGCGTTTCGCCGCGCACCACGATCTGGCCCGCGTCGCGCACACCCTGGATCACTTTCTTCGCACCCGTATAGAGGTCGTGATTACCGAGGCAGGTGACGACGCCCAGCGGAGCCTGGAGGTCGCGAAAGGCGCGAACGTATTCCGGGATGTAGCTCGGCGAGAAGTCGATCATGTCGCCGGTCTGCAGGATGAGGTCGGCATGCTGCGCGTTGGCGCGCGCCACCACCTCCTGCATCTGGTCGCGCTCCATGAACTGGCCGGCGTGGACATCCGAGACGTGCAGGATCGTGAGCCCGTCGAACGCCGGCGGCAGCCCGGGAAACGTCAGCACGCGCCGCGTGACGCCGGGGACGCGCCGGGCACTCGCGACTCCGTACCCCGTGAGGGTGAGACCGGTGGCGGCGTAGGCGTAGGTGGCACGCGCCAGGAAGCGGCGCCGTGAAAGGCGTGGCCCCGGCGCGGCGGGAGCCCGAGTCCCGCGCAGTGTGCGCACCGTCCACACCACCGCCTTGCCGCCGATGTACACACTCACCGCGGCGCCGAACATCCAGCCGAGCAGCTGCCACGCGAGCCAGGGCGCCAGCATCGGCACGCTGCCGCCCGCCCACACGCTGCCGAACAGGACGCGACGCGCGACGAAGACCCAGGGAAAGTCGAACGCCGCAAACACGAGCGACAGTCCCAGCCGCACCAGCCGCGTTTGCGTAGCGGACGTGGGATCAGGGAGCCGCACCCAGAGGTACCGAAACAGCAGCAC
>DATLVL010000162.1:0-8738 GCA_035577525.1 Gemmatimonadales bacterium
CACGTCGACCATCCGCACCACCCGGGCGTAACGCTCCGGCTGCCCTTGGGGCAACGCGCCGAGGTGGCTGACCTTCGCGGCGACGAACAGCGTCGCGCTGGCGTTGGGGCAGGCGGCGACGCAGGCGCCGCACCCGATACACGCCGCCGCGTCCATGGCGCGGTCGGCGTCGCGCTTGGGGACGAGCAGGGCGTTCGCTTCAGGGGCGCTCCCCGTGCGCGCGGTGATGAACCCGCCCGCCTGCACGATACGGTCGAAAGCACTGCGATCGACCACCAGGTCCTTCACCACCGGGAACGCCTTGGCGCGCCACGGCTCGATCCACAGCGCGTCGCCGTCCCGGAAATGGCGCAGGTGCAGCTGGCAGGCGGTCGTGGCGCGCTGCGGCCCGTGGGGCCGGCCGTTGATCACGACGCCGCAGCTGCCGCAGATCCCCTCGCGGCAATCATGATCGAACGCGATCGGTTCTTCCTTGATCGCGATCAGGCGCTCGTTCAGGACGTCCAACAGCTCGAGAAACGACATGTCGGGCGACACGTCGTCGGTCTCGTAGCGCACGAACCGTCCCGAGGCATCAGGGCCCGGCTGGCGCCAAACGTGCAGGATCAGGCGCATTACTTGTAGCTCCGCTGCGCGAGGTGCACGTATTCGAAGCTGAGCGGCTCGTGATGGGCCACCGGAGCACTGTCCGGCCCTAACCACTCCCAGGCGGCGACATACGAGAACCGCGCGTCATCGCGCTTGGCCTCGCCGTCGGGCGTCTGAAACTCCTCGCGGAAATGTGCGCCGCACGATTCCTCACGCCACAGCGCATCCAGGCACATCAATTCCGCGAATTCCATGAAGTCGGCCACCCGCCCGGCGCGCTCCAGCGATTGATTCAGGTCTTCGCCCTTGCCACCGACGAAGACCTCCTTCCAGAACCGCTCGCGCAGCTGTCGCACCTGCTGCAGGCCGTTCTCCAATCCCTGCTTGGTCCGCGACATGCCGCACTGCTCCCACATCAGCGTGCCGAGCTCCCGGTGGAAGGCATCGACACTCTGCGAGCCGTTCACCGCGAGCAGGCGGCTGGTGCGCTCGCGCACCTCGGCTTCGGCCTGACGAAACGCCGCGTGCGAGACGTCGACCGGCTCGAGCTTTCCCTGGGCGAGGTAGTCGCCGATCGTATACGGGAGAATGAAGTAGCCGTCGGCGAGACCCTGCATCAGCGCCGAGGCACCGAGCCGGTTGGCGCCGTGATCCGAATAATTCGCCTCGCCGATCACGTGCAGGCCGGGGAGGTTCGACATCAGGTTGTAGTCGACCCAGAGCCCGCCCATGGTGTAGTGCGGGGCGGGGTAGATCCGCATCGGCACGTCGTAGGGATTTTCCCCCGTGATACGCTGGTACATCTCGAACAGGTTGCCGTATCGCTCGGCGATCCCTGAAGCCCCTAGGCGCGCGATCGCGTCGCTGAAGTCGAGGTAGACGCCGTGCCCTCCGGGAACGACGCTGTAGCCGTCGTCGCACATGTCCTTGGCGCGGCGCGAGGCCACGTCCCGCGGCACCAGGTTGCCGAAACTCGGGTAGAGCCGCTCGAGGTAGTAGTCGCGCTCGCTCATCGGGATGTCGCCGGGGCGGCGGGGGTCACCCTTCTGCTTCGGCACCCAGATGCGGCCGTCGTTGCGCAGCGACTCGCTCATCAGCGTGAGCTTCGACTGGTGGGCGCCGTGCGCCGGGATGCAGGTGGGGTGGATCTGCGTGAAGCACGGATTGGCAAACAGCGCCCCGCGCTTCGCCGCCCGCCAGGTGGCGGTGACGTTGCACCCTTTGGCGTTGGTCGACAGGAAGAAGACGTTGGAGTAACCGCCGGTGGCGAGCACCACGGCGTGCGCCGCGTGCGAGCCGATCGCTCCGGTCACGAGGTCGCGCACCACGATGCCGCGCGCCCGGCCGTCGATCACGACCAGGTCGAGCATCTCGGTGCGCGGATACATCTTCACCTGGCCGAGACCGATCTGGCGCGCCAGCGCCTGGTAGGCGCCGAGCAGCAGCTGTTGCCCCGTCTGGCCGCGCGCATAGAAGGTGCGCGAGACCTGGGCTCCGCCGAAGGACCGGTTGGCGAGCAGCCCGCCGTACTCGCGGGCGAACGGCACGCCCTGCGCCACACACTGATCGATGATCTGCACGCTGATCTCCGCGAGCCGGTAGACGTTCGCCTCGCGGGAGCGGAAATCGCCGCCCTTCACGGTGTCGTAGAACAGGCGCCACACGGAGTCGCCGTCATTCTGGTAGTTCTTCGCGGCGTTGATCCCGCCCTGCGCCGCGATCGAGTGGGCGCGCCGCGGTGAGTCCTGAAAGCAGAAGCACGAGACGTGATAGCCCAGCTCGGCGAGCGAAGCCGCAGCCGACGCCCCGGCGAGCCCGCTGCCGACGACGATCACCTCGTAGCGCCGCTTGTTGGCGGGGTTCACGAGCTTCATCTCGAAGCGGTGGCGCTCCCACTTGTCCTGGATCGGACCCTCGGGGACGCGGGGGCGCAGCTCGCCGATCATCGCAGCGCTCCGGCGAGGACGGCCACGGGAACGGCGACATATCCGGCCGAGACGACGACGCTGAACGCCAGGGCGATGCGCCGCCGCCAGGCGTTGTAACGCGGGTGATTCAGTCCCAGCGTCTGGCAGCCGCTTTCGATGCCGTGGTAGAGGTGCAGGCAGAGCGCGCCCATCGCCACGATGTACCCAAGCGCCACCGGCACGCGGCTGAACGTGGTGACGACGTTGTGGTACGGGTCCCCCGGAACGAACGCCGGGTTCACCTTGCCGAACGTCAGGTCGAGCAAGTGGAAGATCACGAACAACAGGATGATGACGGCGCCCCAGCGCACCGTGCGGGCGGCGTACGTGGTATGGACCAGCCGCAGATCGTGGTAGCCGACCGGGCGGGCGGCCCAGCTCGCCCGGGTCACCGCCCAGGCGGCTGCGATGTGCAGCACGACGGCCAGCAGCAGAATGATCCGCGCGATCCACAGCAGCTGCCCGCGCCCGAACAGCGGAGCCCCCACGGTGCGGAGCCATTCGGCGTAGGCATCGAAGTGCTCGGCGCCCAGGAACACCTTGAGATTGCCGGCCATGTGGACCAGCACGAATCCGAGGAGGACGACGCCGCTCGTCGCCATGACGACTTTCTTGCCGATGAGCGTGTGCGTGAGGGCGGTCACGCGCGACATCGCGGCTCCGAGGGGAGGGATGAAGTTCGGCCCGGATGATACATTGGACGCGCAGTGCGTGCCAACCTCCAACGGGAGCAGACCGTGGCGATCACATCGGCGATGATTGCATCCACCACTTTCGAGGTCCAGGGCCGTCGCATCCGCGAGTACAAGGGGATGGTGCGCGGCATCATCGTCCGCGCGCCGACGATCAGCCAGGGGATCCTTGGCGGATTGAAGTCGATCGTCGGCGGACAGATCGGCGCGTACACCGAGATGTGCGAGCAGGCACGCTCCACCGCGTATGACCGGATGGTGGAGCATGCCCGCGAGATGGGTGCGAACGCCGTGGTGGGTGTGCGCTACGATGCCTCCGAGGTTGGCGGCAAGTCGGCGGCGACCGAAGTGTTGTGCTACGGCACGGCGGTCGTTCTCGAATAGCATGCGGCCGACGGTCGTCGTCGTCGGGGCAGGGTTCGGTGGCCTGCGCGCCGCGCGCGCCCTGCGCAAGGCGCCGGTGAACGTGCTACTCGTCGACCGGCACAACTACCACCTGTTCCAGCCGCTGCTTTATCAGGTCGCGACCGCCGGGCTCGAGCCGGAAGAGATCGCGAAGCCGGTGCGGGCGGTGCTGCGCGGGCAGCGCAATTTCGACTTTCGCCTCGCCGGGGTGACGGGCGTCGATTTCGCCGCGCGCCGGCTGGCCACCGATGACGGGCCGGTCGCCTACGACTATCTGATCCTCGCCACGGGCGCGGCGGCGAATTATTTCGGCCTCACGGGCGTGGAGCAGTTCGGTCTCACCCTGAAAGACATTCCCGACGCCGTGCGCATCCGCAATCACGTCCTCTCCTGCTTCGAGGAGGCGATGTTCGAGCCCGACGCGGAGCAGCGGCGGGCCCTGTTGACGTTCGTGGTGGTGGGCGGCGGGCCGACCGGGGTCGAGATGGCGGGCGCGCTCTCGGAGTTGATCCGTCTCGTTCTAGTAAAGGATTATCGCCGGCTCGATCTCAAGGACGTACGCATCCTGCTGCTCGAAGCAGGCAGCCGGCTCCTCGCGGGGTTTCCGGAGCGGCTCTCCGAAGCTGCTGCGAACACCCTCTGGAAGAAGCACGTAGAGGTACGCCACGGCGCCCTGGTGACGGGCTTCGACGGCTCCGCGGCAACGCTGAAGAGCGGGGAAGTCGTGCCGGCGAGAACGTTGATCTGGGCCGCCGGCGTCCAGGCTGCGCCGCTCGCGAAAGCGCTCGGCGTCCCCACCGCACACCTCGGCCGCGTGAAGGTCGAGCCGACACTGCAGCTCGCCGGCTACCCTGAGGTATTCGTCATCGGCGACGCCGCCTATCTCGAGGCCCAGGGCCCGTCGTTGCCGATGATGGCCCCCGTCGCCATCCAGATGGGGGAGACCGCTGCGCGGAGCATCCAGCGGCTCCTCGCCGGTGATGCCGCCGTGCCCTTCGTCTACAAGGACCCGGGCTCTTTGGCGACGATCGGTCGCAACGCGGCCGTCGCCCGCATCCACGGCATCTCGTTCACCGGCTTTCCCGCCTGGGTGGTGTGGCTCGTGGTGCACATCATCCAGCTGATCGGCTTTCGCAACCGTCTGTTCGTCTTGACCAACTGGGCCTGGGACTACTTCTTCTACGACCGCGCCGTCCGGTTGATCACCGATCCCCCACACGCGCGTGTCTCGCAGGAGGTCCCCTCATGAATCGTCTCGTGTTCGTCTGCGCCGCACTCATGCTTCCGGGCTGTGCCCGGGCGACCTCCCGGACCGCACCGCAGCAGCCGGCGCCGGCCGCTACGCCCGCGCGCCAGGACACGAGCCACGCCAAGGCCCAGGGACCGCCCGCGGAGGGTCCCAAGCCGTACGACCAGGTCATCCCCCGCGGCGCCAAGACCGATTCGGGCGTGTTCATCGTGCACCAGTCGAGCGAAAAGCTGTGGTACGAGATCCCGCGCCGGGCTTTGGGCTCCGAGTTCCTGCTCGTGTCCGACTACGCGGCGACCCAGGAGGGGACCCGCTATGGCGGCGAGAACCTGAACAGCCAGGTGGTCCGTTGGCAGCGCATGGGGAACCGGGTACTGCTGCGCAGCGTGTCGTACGACATGGTGGCCGACAGCGCCAATCCGGTGTCGCGCGCGGTGCACCTCTCGAACGTCGAGCCGGTGCTGATGAGCTTCGATGTCGCGGCCTTCTCCCCCAACGCCGATTCCAACGTCGTGATCGAAGTGACCAAGCTGTTTACGACCGACGTCCCCGAGCTCGGGGCGCGGCGCGTCTATCGCATGCGGCAACTCGACCCGGCGCGCTCGTTCATCGAACGTGTGAAGTCGTTCCCGATCAACGTCGAGGTGACGGCGCTGCACACCTTCGCCAACGACTCGGTCCCGGGCCAGAACCGCACCCTCGGATCGTTGACGTTCGAGATGCACTACTCGATGGTGCAGCTCCCCGAGCGCCCGATGGCGCGGCGCCTGTGCGACAACCGCGTGGGGTACTTCTCGATCACGCAGCTCGACTTCGGCACCGACGAGCAGCGCGTGGCGACGCGCTGCTACATCACGCGCTGGCGGCTCGAGCCCAAGGACCCCAACGCGGCGGTGAGCGATCCCATCAAGCCGATCGTGTTCTACATCGATCCGGGGACGCCCAAGCAGTGGGTACCGTGGATGATCAAGGGCGTCGACGCCTGGGAGCCGGCGTTCCGTGCCGCCGGGTTCTCGAACGCCATCATGGCGCGTGTCGCTCCCACGCCGCAGGAAGATCCCAACTTCGATCTCGACGACGCGCGCTACTCGACGATCCGCTGGCTGCCGTCGACGATCGAGAACGCCTACGGCCCGCATACCAGCGATCCCAGGACGGGAGAAATCCTGCAGACCAACATCGGATTCTTCCACAACGTCATGAACCTGGTGCGCGACTGGTACTTCGTGCAGGTCGGCCCGCTCGATCCACGAGCGCAACGGCTACCGCTGCCCGATTCGCTGATGGGCGAATTCCTGGCCTACGTGGTCACGCACGAGGTGGGTCACACGCTGGGCTTCCCGCACAACATGAAGTCCAGCTCGTCGTATTCCGTCGATTCGCTGCGCAGCAAGAGCTTCACCGCGAAGTACGGGGATGAGGCGTCGATCATGGACTACGGCCGTTTCAATTACGTCGCCCAGCCGGGTGACGGGGCGCGGCTGATTCCGATCCTCGGGCCGTACGACTACTACGCCGTGGACTGGGGCTACCGCCGCATCCCCGGTGCCGCAACGCCCGAGGCGGAGCGGCACGTGCTCGATTCGCTGGCGCGGCTGCAGGACGGGAACCGCATGCTGCGCTTCGGGAACGCCGACGGCGTCGACCCCGAGGCCCAGACCGAGGACCTGGGTTCCGATCCGGTCGCCGCGACGACGCTTGGCGTCAAGAACATCCGGCGGGTGATGCCGCTGTTGCTGCCCGCCAACACCACCGATCCGCTGCGCGACTACAGCGACCTGAACGAGAACTACGGCCGGTTGATCGGGCAGTGGCAGCGCGAGCTGGGACACGTGGTGACGCTGGTTGGCGGCGTGTATCGCGCCGAGAAGTATCCCGACCAGTCGGGGGTGATCTTCACGCCGGCGCCGCGCGCGCGCCAACAGGCGGCGGTGCGGTTTCTGCTCGACAATGCCTTCGAGACGCCGGCGTTCTTCCTCGACGCCGACGTGTTGCGGCGCATCGAGCCCAACGGCACCGTGGACCGGATCCGCCAGAGCCAGAGCCAGTTGCTCGACGGGCTGTTCAACGACGCCCGCCTGAACCGGCTGGTGGACCAGGAGGCGCTGGCGACGACAGCCGCGCCCGCCTACGGTCTCGCCGACCTGCTGCACGACGTGCGAGTGGGACTGTTTCGCGAGCTCGCGAGCGGCTCGGGCGTCGACATCTACCGCCGCAACGTGCAGCGCAGCTTCGTGGATCTCCTCGGCACCAAGCTGCTGCCACCACCGCCACCACCGCCCGCACCGCCGTTCCCGGGATTCGTCCCGCCGCCGCCGCGGCCCGAGGAGGCGAAATCACTGGTGCGCGGTGAGCTGCGCGACCTCGATGCCGCGATCGCAGCGGCATTGCCGAGGGAGACGGATCGAGCGACTCGGCTCCACCTGCAGGATCTGCGATATCGGATTGATCGGATTTTGAATCCGCGATAGAGCTATCCGCTATCAGCTATAAGCTATCAGCCGTCAGCTATTCGTCTGTTGGTTTAGCTGACAGCTGATAGCTGACAGCTAGAGCTTAGGCAGCGTAATCCCCACTTGCGCCTGATACTTCCCCTTCTTGTCCGCATAACTCCGCTCACATTCGTCCCCTTCATCAGCCGTGAAGAAGAGGACTTGAGCGATCCCCTCATTGGCGTAGATGCGAGCAGGGAGGGGTGTCGTGTTGGAGATCTCGAGCGTGACGAACCCCTCCCACTCGGGCTCGAACGGCGTGACGTTCGTAATGATGCCGCAGCGGGCGTAGGTGCTCTTGCCGACACAGATGGTGAGCACGTTGCGCGGGATGCGGAAATACTCGACCGAGCGCGCCAGGGCGAACGAATTGGGAGGGACGACGCACGTCGGTCCCGAGAATTCGACGAACGACTTGGGGTCGAAGGCCTTGGGGTCGACGATCGCCGAGAGGGCGTTGGTGAAGATCTTGAACTCAGGTGCCACGCGCATGTCGTAGCCGTAGGAGGAGACGCCGTAGGAAATGACGCCGTCCCGGATCTGATCGTCGGCGAACGGCTCGATCATGCGATGCTCGGTGGCCATGCGGCGGATCCAGCGGTCGGACTTGATCGACATGGCGGGCCAATCTAACGGCGCCATCGTCACTTACGCCACACTTTTCGGTTGACACGCCGCAGCGCCACGAATAATTTCACCGGCGGGTACAAGTGAAATTTTTCACGAGAGCGGCGTGCTCCGACCCTACAGCATCTTTCTGATCCTGTTCGCGTTCGTCGTGGCCAATGCGGTCATGATGCTCGTGCTGTCGCACTTCGCCGGACCCCGCCGCCCCACCCAGATCAAAGGCACCCCCTACGAAAGCGGCATGCCGCCCATCGGCGACGCCCGCGAGCGGTTTTCGGTGAAGTTCTACATGGTGGCGATGCTGTTCATCGTGTTCGATATCGAGACGGTGTTTCTCATCCCGTGGGCGGCCATCTTCAAAGGCGGAGCCGCCACGGCCAGTACCGGATTTCTCCTCGTCGAAATGATCGTATTTCTCGTGATCCTCGCGATCGGATATGTGTACGTCTGGAAGCGGGGAGCACTCCAATGGGATTGATATGAAACACGTCATAGAAACAACAGAAGTCTCCGGCAGCACCAACTACCAGGTCACTCGTTTCCAGACGCTCGTCGAATGGGCGCTGAAGAAAACGGGCCTGGATAAGGGCGTCGACTGGGCGGTGAATCAGTCGCGCGCCAACAGCCTCTGGCCGATGCCGTTCGGGACCGCGTGTTGCGCCATCGAGTTCATGGCGACCGCCGCGTCGCGCTACGACATCGCGCGCTTCGGGATGGA
>DATLVL010000163.1:0-9277 GCA_035577525.1 Gemmatimonadales bacterium
GGTGGGGGCTCCGTGATAGTCGTTCTGCTTGAACACCTGGTTGCCGGTCCGGGTATCCACGGCGAGCGGAACGGCGGCATTCACCTCGATTGCTTCGAGGTTGACGGGAGTGGCCGCGAGCCGCAGCTGCACCGTGACCTCCTGACCTCCGGCGAGCGTGACATGCTGCGTAGCTTCGTGGAACCCGAGATAGCGCACCGCCACCGTGTAATCGCCGTCAGAGAGATTGTGGACGACGAACCGGCCGAACGGATCCGTTTCGGTCGTGGCGACGATGGTGCTGCCCTGCAGAATGCGCACCTCCCCGCCGGGCAGCGGCTTGCCGCTGATGCTGTCCTGGACAGTGCCGCTGATGTCGCCCGCGAAAGCCGGGGGGCCGGCGACGGCGACGGATGCACGCCGCGCGGCGATGGACGCGATCAATCCGATCGAGAGCGCGAGCGTCGCAGCGACCCCGCGCGTATGAGTGAACACCATGCACGCTCCTGGTAGCAGAGTGGACGCGCGACACCACTCCCTCGGCGGGAGCGATGACGCAGCGATCGATGTGTTCTCTGAGCCGCGCGGATTCGCGCGGCGCTACTCAGGAGAGCGGTGGACCGCGGATATCGGGATGGCGCTGCTGGAGTGCGGAGCGACCGAGTCCTGCGAGGGCCGGCGTCGAGATCTGCGCGACGGCCAGGCCGAAGCCGGTCGAGATCGGCCGCACGACACCACTGGGTGTCGAGAGAAAGCGATGCAGGATGCAGTCGGCGGGGTGAACCTGCGCGCAAGCCTGGGTGGAGTGCGACTCGAGGTGGACCGGCCCTTTGGGGCCGCCCGCGTCGAGGCGGGCATCGGCCCACGCCGCGGCTCCGGTAATCAGGAGCTGCAGCGTGGCGAGCGTCAGCAGGCCGAAGCGGGCCAGCGGTGTACGACGGTTCATCGCGGCCCTATGGTACACAAATCGTGCAGGAACGTGCAACAGCGGTAACTGCGAAGTGCGTGGCGCGCGGTCATTTGCACCTCGGCGCGCGATTCTCGGCTTGACACTCCGCACCGGTTTCCCTAGCATAACCCCTTTCCCGGAAAGGACTTCTGGCTCCTCGATGTCGAATCGCCGCCAGGAAGCCCTCGATTATCACGCGCAGGGTCGGCCCGGTAAGATCCAGGTCTCGCCGACCAAGCCATTCAAGAACCAGCGCGACCTGTCCCTCGCCTACACACCGGGGGTGGCGGAGCCGTGCCTCGAAATCCGCCGCCACCCCGAGGACGTCTACACCTACACAGCACGCGGCAACCTCGTCGCCGTGGTCTCCAACGGCACCGCGGTCTTGGGCCTCGGCAACATCGGGCCGCTCGCCGCCAAGCCGGTGATGGAAGGCAAGGCCATCCTCTTCAAGGCATTCGCCGATATCGACGTGTTCGACCTGGAGGTCGGCTCCGAGGACCCCGACGACCTGATCCGCTTCTGCCAGCTGCTCGAGCCGACGGTCGGCGGCATCAACCTCGAAGACGTCCGCTCCCCTGATTGCTTCTATGTGGAAGAGCAGCTGCGCGAGCGGCTGTCGATCCCGGTGTTCCACGACGACCAGCATGGCACGGCGATCATCACCGGCGCGGCGCTGCTCAACGCCCTGGAGCTCGCGGGGAAAGACATCGCCGCAGTACGCGTCGTCTTTGCCGGCGCCGGCGCCGCGGCGCTGGCCTCGGCCGAGCACTATGTCCGGCTCGGTGTGCGGCGCGAGCACATCACGCTGTGCGACGTGCATGGGCCGATCGAAGCGAGCCGTACCGACCTGAATCCGTACCAGGCACGCTTCGCTCGTACGTTCCCGGAGCGTTCTCTCGGCGAGCTGCTGCGCGGCGCGGACGTGTTCATCGGGTTGTCGACCGGCGGCATCGTCACCGGCGATATGGTGCGCGCCATGGCTGAGCGGCCGATCGTGTTCGCGCTCGCCAACCCTACGCCAGAGATCATGCCGGACGAGGTGCGCCGCGCGCGTCCCGACGCGTTGATCGCCACCGGGCGCTCCGATTTTCCCAACCAGGTCAACAACGTGCTCGGCTTCCCGTTCATCTTCCGGGGAGCCCTGGACGTGCGGGCGAAACAGATCAACGGCGAGATGGAAATGGCAGCCACGCGGGCGCTGGCGTCGCTGGCCCGCGAGGAAGTCCCCGAGGACGTGATGCGGGCGTACGGGCTCGAGCGACTGCGCTTCGGCCCCGACTACCTCATCCCGAAGCCCTTCGATCCGCGCGTGCTCTTGTGGGTGGCGCCCGCCGTCGCCTGGGCCGCCGTCGGCACGGGCGTCGCGCGCCGGGTGATCGACGTCGAGGAGTACCGCGCCGAGCTCGACGCGCGGCTCGGCAAGGTGCGCGAGGTGATGCGGGGACTGACGATGCGCGCGCAGCAGGATCCGCAGCGCATCGTGTTTCCGGAAGGCGAGGACACGCGCATCCTGCGGGCGGCGCGCGCGCTCGCCGACGACGGCGCGGCCCGTCCGGTGCTGCTCGGCGATGTGGACGTGATGCGCCGGCTCGCCGACGACGCCGGCGTGACGCTCGAGGACATCGAGCTGCTCGACCCGCTGACGGCGGTCGACGCAGAAGCCATGGCACAGGAGCTCTGGGCACTGCGCCAGCGGCGCGGCATCACGCTGCGCGAAGCGCGCGCGCTGGTGAAAGACCCGCTCTACTTCGGACTGCTGCTGCTGCGCCGCCACCAGGCCGACGCGCTCGTCGCCGGCGCCGACATGCATTACGGCGGCGTGATCCGGCCCGCGCTCGAGGTCATCGGGGTCGAGCCCGGTCGGCGCCACACGAGCAGCGTATACATGCTGGTGTTTCAGCAGCAGACGATTTTTTTCGCCGACTGCACCGTGAACATCGAGCCCGACTCGGAGACGCTGGCGGAGATCGCGTCGGCCACCGCGCGCTTCGTCCAGCGACTCGGGCTAGAGCCGCGCGTCGCGATGTTGTCGTTCTCCAATTTCGGCTCCGTGAAACATCCCGGCGCCGAGAAAGTGCGGCGCGCCGTGCAGCTGCTCCATGAGCGCGAACCGGAGCTGCAAGTCGATGGGGAGATGCAGGCGGATACGGCCGTCGTGGAGGGGATTCTCACGCGCATGTATCCCTTTTCCCGCCTGCGGGCAGCGGCCAACACGTTGATATTCCCCGACCTCGACGCCGCGAACATCGCCTACAAGCTGCTGGCCCGGCTGGGCGGCGCGGAGGCGATCGGCCCGATTCTGGTGGGTATGGCCCAGCCGGTACACGTTTTGCAACGCGGCGCTGAAGTGAATGAGATCGTGAACCTCGCCGTCCTGGCCGCCCTGGATGCGCTGGAACACCAGCATCCGCTGCGGCCTACTCCCTAAAGGATCCCCCATGGCCTCCGCTCCGCCCACTACGATCGGCACCCGAACGTCGGGAGCGCAGCTCGTGGGCTTCGCCCCGCAGCACCCGGTACACTGGAACCTCGGGCCGGCGGCGCTCTATGAGCTCGCGCTGCGGCGCGGCGAGGGCGTGCTCGCCGCCAGCGGACCGTTTTGCGCGGTGACGAGCCCGCACACCGGCCGCTCTCCCCATGACAAGTTCGTCACCCAGGAGCCGTCGAGCAGCGAACAGGTGTGGTGGGGGAAAGTGAACCAGCCGCTCGCCACCGAGCAGTTCGACCGCCTGGCGACCGACGTGATGCACCATCTGAACAGCCAGGAGCTGTTCGTCCGCGATCTGTACGCCGGCGCCGACTCCGCCTACCGGCTGCCGGTCCGGTTCCTCACACCGAACGCGTGGCACACGCTGTTCGTGTCGAACATGTTCCTGCGCCCCACCGCGGCCGACCTGACGGCGTTCAAGCCGGCGTGGCACGTGCTGCACGCGCCGGAGCTGCAGGCCGATCCGGCAGCGCACGGCACGCGCTCGGGGACGTTCATCGTGATCAACTTCGCGCGCCGCGTCGTGCTGATCGGTGGAACGCGCTACGCCGGGGAGATGAAGAAGTCGATCTTCACGGTGTTGAATTACCTGCTTCCCGCGCAGGGCGTGTTGCCGATGCATTGCTCCGCCAACGTGGGCGAGGGCGGAGACGTCGCCCTGTTCTTCGGGCTCTCGGGAACTGGCAAGACGACGTTGTCCGCCGACCCGCTGCGCGGCCTAATCGGCGACGACGAGCACGGGTGGAGCGACCACGGTGTGTTCAACTTCGAGGGCGGCTGCTACGCGAAGGTGATCCGCCTGTCGGCGGAAACCGAGCCGGAGATCTACGCGACCACGCGCCGCTTCGGCACCGTGCTCGAGAACGTGGTGGTCGATCCGACGACGCGGGCGCTCGATCTCGATTCGGCGGCGATCACCGAGAACACCCGCTCCTGCTATCCGATCGACTTCATTCCCAATCACGTCCCGACCGGCATCGGCGGCCACCCGACCCACATCATCTTCCTCACCTGTGACGCCTCGGGCGTGATGCCGCCGATCGCGCGGCTCGCCCCCGCACAGGCGATGTACCACTTCCTCTCGGGCTACACCGCAAAGGTCGCGGGCACCGAGCGCGGCGTCACCGAGCCGAAAGAGACCTTTTCCGCGTGTTTCGGCGCGCCGTTCCTGCCGCGCCATCCCAACGTGTACGCGACGCTGCTGGGCGAGAAAATCGGCCGCCACGGCGTGCAGTGCTGGCTCGTGAACACGGGGTGGACCGGCGGGCCGTTCGGCGTCGGCCAGCGGATGAAGCTGCCGTTGACCCGCACCATGGTGCGGGCGGCGCTCGCCGGCCAGCTCGATCGTACGCCCACGGTGCGCGAGCCAACGTTCGGCCTCGCCGTGCCGACGGACGTCCCCGGCGTGCCCGCCGATCTGCTGCTGCCGCGGCGCACCTGGGCCGACCCGGCCGCCTACGACGCGCAGGCCGCGCGTCTTGCCGAATCGTTCCGCAAGAACTTCGAGCAGTTCGAGAGCTCGGTACACGCCGCGGTGCGAGAGGCGGGGCCCCCAGGCCCCAGGGCGTGACGCGGCTGGAAGTCATCCGCGATCCGCTGTGGAACAACATCCAGCTCGAGCCGGCGGCGCTCGAGCTGCTCGACACACCCGCCGTGCAGCGGCTGCGCTATGTGCGCCAGCTGGGCCACGCCTTTCTCGTCTATCCCGGCGCCACGCACACCCGTTTCGAGCACGCGCTCGGCGCCTACCACCTGGCGCGCCGCGCGCTCACGGCGTTCGCCGACGCCGGCGTCGCGCTCGAGCCGGCTGACGGGCTGCGGCTGCGCCTCGCGGCGCTGCTGCACGACGTCGGGCATTACCCGTTCTCCCATGCGCTCGAAGAGGCGGGGCTGCCGAATCACGAGGAGCTGGCCGAGCGGCACCTCGCCCACCCCGCCCTCGCCGCCGCGCTCAAGCACGCGGGCGTCCCCGCCGCGAAGCTCCTGCCGCTGATCCGCGGCCAGGCCCGGGAGCCGCTGGCGGGACTCGTCTCCGGACCAGTCGACGTCGACAAGCTCGACTACCTGTCGCGCGACGCCGCGATGTGCGGCGTGCCCTACGGCGTCATCGATGTGGAGCGCCTGCTCGCGTCCCTCGCACTCGCCCCCAGCCCCGGCGGCCGCATCGCCCTCGCGGTGCACGAAAAGGGACTCTCGGCGCTCGAGTCGCTGCTGTTCGCCAAGTACCAGATGTATCGGACCGTCTACTGGCACCACGCCGTACGCGCCGCGACGGTGATGTTCAAGCGGCTGGTGCGGCGAGCGATCGCCGACGGGCGCATCCGCCCTATGGACGTCGCGGTCGCGACCGACGACGGCCTGATTCACGAGCTCTCGCGGGACGATCCGACGGGACTGGCGCTGCGGTTGCGGGAGCGACGCCTCGCCAAGCGCATCCTCGATCTCCCCGCCGCCGACGTGGCCCTGGACGGTGCCGGGTGGCCCGCCACCGACCCCGACCTGTGCGAGCGTGTCGAGGACATCCTGGCCAAGGAGGCAGGACTCCTCCCCGGCGAGCTGTTCCTCGATTTTCCCGCGAAGCCGTTGATGTTCGGGACCGACCTGCCGCTGCTCAGGCGGGACGGGGCGTTAGTGCCACTGGCGAGTGCCGAGGGCGAGGCGCACCTCGGGTTGCCGCGGGTGGCGGCAGAGTTGTATCGATCGGCGCGGCGGCTGCGGGTGTTTACGGTGCGCCCTGCGTCGGTCGACGCGGCGCGCGTGGTCGAGCTGGTGCGGCTTCCGGGAGAAGCGGTGGCGGCCCAGCTCTAGCTGGGGGGGTGCTGCGCCGCGGTGGACAACGTCGTCTCGCCGTCCTCCGGGAATTCTACCGAGTCGATGCGAACCAGGATCGCCGTGATGTTATCGAGGCCGCCGTGGCGGTTGGCTTCGTCGATCAGCTGATCGACCATTTCCTGCGGCATGCGGCCCTCTTGCCCCAAGATTTCATGCAGCTGCGGATCCTCCAGCATCCCCGTCAACCCGTCGGAGGCGAGCAGGAAGAGGTCTTTCGTCTTGACCGAGCCGACGTAGACGTCGGGGGTCACGTCGCTGTTGGCGCCGACGCAGCGCGTGATCACGTTGCTGTAGGGGTGCGTGCGCGCCTGATCGGCAGTGAGATATCCGGCGTCGACCTGCTCCTGCACGTAGGAGTGGTCCTTCGTGACCTGGGTGAGCTTCCCATCGCGCAGCAGGTAGGCTCGGCTGTCACCCACCTGGCCGATCAGGAACCGGGTGGCGTACAGCACCAGCGACGTGACCGTCGTACCCATGCCGCGCTTGTCGTGCTCGGTGAGCGTCCGCTGGAAGATCGCGGCGTTGGCGGCCCGGATCGCGGCCTGCATCCGTTCCGTCACGTCCTTGTCCCCGAGACCCTTGAGGGAGCCGAGCTCGCGCGCGATATGGCGTACCGCCATGTCGCTCGCGACTTCGCCCGCGGCGTGGCCACCCATCCCGTCGGCCACGACGAAGATGCCGCGGTCCGGGACCATGAGATAGCTGTCCTCGTTCCCCGACCGGATGATGCCGACGTCGGTTCTACCCGCGCAGGTAATGTGCACGCTCGATCGTTACGCCAGAATCCAGTACAGGAGGGCCGATGTGGCCAAGACAATGACAGCGGCGCTCGAGCCGCATCCTTTTCCCTTTTTCTGGGGCACCTGGCCGGCGGGAGGTCCTGGGCGTTTCGCCGGGGTCGCCCTGGGCGGTGGCCCTTTGGGCGCGGCGGCCGGCCTGGGAGCGGGCGCGGGTGACGGCTTGAGAGCCGGCGGCGGCTGCGGCGGTGCGGTCGGAGTCGACGCCACTTTCAACGACTCGATCACTTTCGTCCCGCCACCCTTGGCCACCCCTAAGGCGTCGTCCGTGGGCTCGAACACCAGCTGAATGTCGCCGAAGCGGACCATCGTGCCGGGGGCGATCGGCGTGTCCGTCTTGATGCGCTCGCCGTCGACGAAGGTGCCGTTGGTGGACTCGAGATCTACGAGCACCCACACCCCTTCGCGCCGCTGCAGCTTGGCATGGGACGTCGAGACCGATTCGTCGGGGATGATCAGATCGTTGTAATCGGCGCGGCCGATGTTCACAATCGGCGTTTTGACGAGGAGCCGCGTCCCTTTCAGGGTCCCCGTGCGGACGAGAAAATTCGCGAGCGGGCCCGCGCTGCTGCCTCCGCCGCCCCCAGGATTCGCTGTGGCAGCCGCAGGGCGTGGGCTGGCCGGCATTCCAAATGACGTGTTCTGAAGGCGCGACTCTGCACCCGCGGGAGGCGGCGGCGGCGCCGGCGGGGGAGCAGCCGCCGCTGCGGGAGTGGGAGCGGCTGCTGCCTGGTCGGCGTAGAACCGAAAGCTCTCCTCCCCGACGCGGATCACGTCCCCGCGCGTGAGCACGCGCTGTCCCGGCACACGGGCATCGTTGACATAGACGCCGTTGGTGCTCGAGTCGACTATCAGGTATCCCTTCGCGGAAGGAACGATCTCGGCGTGTCGCCGCGACACGTCCTTCCCCGGGATGACGACGTCGCACCCCGCCTCGCGGCCCATGACGAGCGGGGCCTGCATGATCACGTATTCGCGACCGTCGGTGAGCGAGACGAGACGCCCCCCCGTCGTACCGACGCTCTTTACACCAGTTTGCTGGCGCTGCTCGCCGGCCTGCGGCAACGCCATGGCGGGGATGAACGCCGTACTGCCGCTGCGACGCTCGTCGACGAACGACAATTCATGTCCCGCGACCTGCAGTTTGTCGCCGTGCAGGAGCGGCGTCGGCTCGGCGCCGAGCCGCACGCCGTTGATCATCAGTTCGGCGTCCGGGGTGGCCTTCCGGATCACCACCTGGCCATCTGGTTGGCCGGACAGCAGCGCATGCCGAGGGAGGAGGCCCGCTCCGGTGAGCGAAATGGCGCACTGGGGATCGCTCCCCAACACCACCTCACCCATCGGGATGGTGAACCGCCTGCCTCCAAGCTCGAGCATGGACATGAACGAGATCTCCGGGGCGCTTGAACGAGGTCGGAAGTTACGCCCGGGTCTGTAACCGGGCAAGAAGACACAGGTTACGGGCTCGTGCCCGACTCCGAATTGACGGGCAACTCTCGACCGACCAACCCGCCGCGCAGCCATCGCCAGAACAGCAGCGAGCCGAAAATCACCGTGGCGTAGCTGTTGATGAAGCGCCAGAGCAGCGTGTAACTGGGCAACAACGGACGTGGAACGTAAATCGACATCACCGCCACCGAGAGCACTTCGGCGAGCCCGGAGGCTCCCGGCGTGGGGGCAAAATACAACAAGAAGGAGATGAATGTCTGCACGAGCAGGATGTCGAAGAACTGGGCCGGAAGGCCCAGGGCCCGCATGGCGATGTAGCCGGCCAGCAGCTTGTTGGCATGGGACGGAGCCGAGAGGATGATCGCCCAGAACAACGCCAGGAGCCCGCGCGGGCTGCCGAACGCCACCAGACACTGGTGCGCCCGGTCGATGCCGTCGCGCAGTCCGTCGATGCGCGAGGCGACGCGCGTGCTGCGCTTTTCGAGCCGCGTGGCGAGCCAGTGCACGAAGTCCCGCAGCAGGCGCGGAAAGAACATCGCGAACGCCATCAGAATCCCGATCAGGATGAAGATCAGGAAGCTCGTCTTGAAGAGATCGTAGAGGGTGATGCCGAGGACGACGCCGTGACGCTCGAGGGAGCGGCCGGCGCCGAGCATGATCGCGAGCGGCCCCGCGAGGGCGAAGAAGATGACGGTGGCGACGAACGTCATGAACGTCGAGGTCATGGCTTCGGGGAGGCGCACCCCGGCGCGGCGCATCGTCCACATCATCATCGGGCCG
>DATLVL010000164.1:0-8321 GCA_035577525.1 Gemmatimonadales bacterium
ACGGCCCCACGATTCAGCGCTCCACGCAAACCGCGCTGGAGCAGGGGATGACGGTGGCCGGCGTGCTGCAGCTGGTGCGCGACGCCGGTCTCGCCATCCCAGTCGTGCTGATGACGTACGTCAATCCGGTGCTCGCCTACGGGGTGGAGCGCTTCGCCACGGATGCGCGCGCAGCGGGGGTCGCCGGCGCGTTGTTCACCGATCTTCCGGCCGGGGCCGCGCCCGAGCTGGAGGGCGCGGTGGCGGCGCACCTCGATCTGATCCGGCTCGTGGCCCCGACGACGACCGACGAGCGGCTCGCAGCCGCCGTCTCGGGTGCCGGCGGCTTCATCTATTTGATCTCGCGGCTCGGCGTCACCGGCGCCCGTCCCGATGCCCCCGCCGACCTGGAGCGCCACGTGCGGCGCCTGCGCGGCGTCACGCAGCTGCCGATCGCCGTCGGGTTCGGCATCAGCACTCCCGCGCAGGCGGCCGCCGCAGCCCGGTGGGCGGACGGCGTCGTCGTCGGCAGCGCGCTGGTCGATGCGCTCGGGGGCGGCGGCCTCGCCGCTGCCCGGAGCCTACTCGAGAGCCTGGCTGGTGCGCTGGCGACGCGGGGGGCCGCGTGAACTTCCAGAAGTTCGTCACGATCTACGGTCGTCTGCTCGCGTTCGGCGGCCTCGCGGTGTCCATCGGCGCGCTGGTCGTGGATCCGCGCTGGACGCATCAGTGGGTCGAGATTCTGGCGATGGTCGCAGTGGTCATCGGCGTGCGTGGGCAGTCGGTGCGCCTCTCGAAGTACTCGTACCTGAACCAGACCGGGCTCGTCAGTCTGTGCGGCGGCCTCCTCGTGGGCCTGCCCGCGACGCTGGTGGCGCTCGCCGCCGGAACGCTCGTCGCCGACTGGGTGTGGCTGCGCAAGACGCTCTGGGCGGCCGTGATCAATTTCGGGCGCGAGACGCTCGCACTGACCGCCGCCTACGGCGTATATGCGGCGATCCTGTCGGTTTCCGGCGTGAACGCACCAGGGCTGCACGTCGCCACCATCCCGGCGCTGTTCTTCTTCGCCCTCACGTATTTCCTGTTCGGCCGGCTGCTTTTCTATCTGAGCCTCATCGTCCGCGGCAAGCTGGAGCAGGACGAGCAACTGTTGATCATCCGCTACGAGGTCATCGCCTACTTCGGCACGATCGGAGCGGCGTGTACGGTCGTCAGCGCGGTGCTTGCCTGGCCGCCGGTGACGTGGCTGTTCGTCGCGGCGGCGCTCGCGGCGCTCGGGCAGCTGCTGAAGCAGATGCTGGAGGAAGCGATTTCCGCCGAAGAGCTGAACAAGATTCACGCGATCGAGTCGGTGATCACGAGCAACATCTCGCTGCACGATTCGTTTCAGCGCATCGAGCGGCTGGCCCATCGGCTGGTGGATTGGGGCGATCTGCGCATTTACCGGCGCGTCGATGAGGAGCTGCGGCTGGCGTACCGCAGCGCGATCGGCCGTCCCAACCGCGCGGAGCCGACCTCGGACGTCGCTGCGTTGCGCGGCCAGGTCGTGGCGAACGGCGAAACCATGGTGATCCACGACGTGATGCGGGACAAGCGCGTCGCCGACGTTCCCGAGTATGTACAGAGTCTCGTGCTCGTCCCGCTGCGGTTCGGCGAATCGGTGATCGGAACGCTCGAGCTGGAGCACCATAAGCGCCGCGCCTACCGACGCAAGGACATCGTGACGATCGCGACGTTCGCCAACCAGCTCGCGACCGCGATCCACATCAACGATCTGCGGCGGCCGATCGTCGAGACGCTGGACCGCATGACGCGCCAGCTCGGCACGATCGGGCAGGCGGCGGCATCGTTGCGCGACGTGTCGCGCGCCGTGGCGACCTCGACCGCGGCGATCCGCGGAGCGGCGACGACCGAGGAAGCCGAGGTCACGGGCGGCCTCGAGGCCACCGACGCCCTGGCGCAGGTCTCGCGCCGCGTCGTGGTGGACGGCGCGGAGGCGGCGCAGGCTTCGACGTCGGCGAGCGATGTCGCCAGCCGCAATCGCGAGCGCATCAAGGACGCGCTCGCGCGCCTCGTCGCTCTGAAGGCGTTCGTGGGCGAGAGCTCCGGCAAGGTGCAGCAGCTCGGCGTCATGAGCCGGCGCATCACCGGCTTCATCGCGTCGATTCGGGAGTTCTCCGACATGACCAACCTGCTCGCGCTGAACGCCGCGATCGAGGCGGCGCGCGCGGGGAAACACGGCAAGGGCTTCGCGGTCGTGGCGGAGGAGGTGCGGCGGCTGGCCGAGCAGAGCGCCGGCGCCGCGGCCGAGGCGGGTGAGCTCGTCGCCGACATCCACCGCCAGGTGGGCGAGGTGGTGGAGCAGATGCGCCGTGGCCAGGTGAACGTCGCGGGCGTGGAGGAGCTCTCGTCCGACGCACTCGCGGCGCTCGAGGCGATCGTCCAGGCAACCGCCGAGGCGACGGCGCACGCGCAGCGCATCGCGTCCACCGCGGGCGAGCAGGACGAAGCGTTCGGCCGCCTGCGGCAGCGCATCAGCGCGGTCGCGGCGATTTCGCTGCAGAACCGCGCGGAGGCCGAGGGCGTGTCGGCGCGCGCCGGCGAAGCGGCCACGGGACTCACCGATCTCGAGCGGGCCACGCGCGACCTGGAAGAGGTGGCCGGCCGCCTGCGCGACCTGACGCGGGGATTCGCGAGCGTCGAGTGACGAGTCACCTCGAGCGGACCTACGTCGCCCTGGGCTCCAATCTGGGAAACCGGGAGGGGCACCTGGCGCACGGGCGGCTGCGGCTCTCGACGCTGCGCCGCACGCACCTCGTCGCCGCCTCGAGCATCGAGGAGACCGCTCCCCTGGGCCCCGTGCCGCAGGGGCCGTATCTCAATCAGATGGTTCTGCTCGTGACGGCTCTCGAGCCGCTCGAGCTCTTGCACCAGTGCCGCGCGATCGAGGTCGAGGCGGGGCGGGAGCGCCGCGAGCGCTGGGGCCCGCGCACGCTCGACCTCGACATCGTCCGCTTCGGCGATCGCACCATCACCACCGCGGAGCTCACCGTGCCGCATCCCGAGTTGCCGAACCGCGATTTCTGGCAGCGCGAGATCGTGGAGCTCGACGCACTGGCGCCCGCCCATGTCTGACGCCGCGAAGCCTGTGACGACTCTCGATCTCCTGAAGATGAAGGCGGCGGGGACGCGCATCGTGATGCTGACCTGCTACGACGCGCTGTTCGCGCGCCTGCTCGACGCCTCCGGCATCGATGTCCTGCTGGTCGGCGACTCGGTGAATCAGGTCCTCGGCGGCGCCGAGTCGACGCTGTCGGCGACGCTCGATCAGATGATCTACCACACGCGCATCGTGCGTCGCGGGACGCGACGCGCCCTCGTCGTTTGCGACATGCCGTTCCTGACCTACCAGGTCACGCGCGAGGACGCGATCCGCAACGCCGGCCGGGCGATGGCGCAGACGGGGTGCCACGCGGTCAAAGTCGAAGGCGGCGTCCACATCGCGCCGACGGTGCGCGCGCTCGTCGAGGTCGGCATCCCGGTGATGGGGCACATCGGTCTCACGCCGCAATCGCTGCACGCGCTGGGTGGCGCGCGCGTCCAGGGGCGGGACGAGGTCGCGGCGCAGCGCTTGAAAAACGACGCCACCGCCCTGCAGGCCGCAGGGGCCTTCGCCGTGGTGCTCGAGCTCGTCCCCGCGATGCTCGCCCGGGAGATCACGCAGTCGCTCACGATTCCCACGATCGGCATCGGCGCCGGTCCCTCGTGCGACGGCCAGGTGCTCGTGCTGCACGACATGCTCGGGCTGAACGAGGAGTTCAACGCCAAGTTCGTGAAGCAATACGCGCAGCTCGCCGGCGAGGTGCGACGGGCGGCGGGAGCGTTCGCCGAGGAGGTGCGGGCGGGACGCTACCCGGGGCCGGAGCATACCTTCGAGAAGTAGGGACCCTACCGACTTCGCAGCTCCCCGGTTTGCTTTCTCCCGTGCTCACGATCAGCTCCCGGTCGGAGATGCGCGCCTGGTCGCGCGCGGAGCGCGCCCGGGGCAAGCGCGTGGGTTTCGTGCCGACGATGGGAGCGCTCCACGAAGGACACCTGCGGCTCATCGACGCGGCGCGTGAGCGCGCGGACGTCATCGCGCTGAGCGTGTTCGTGAATCCGCTGCAATTCGGCCCCACGGAAGACTTTTCCCGCTACCCGCGCGATCTCGATCGCGACCGCACCCTCGCGGAGGCGCGCGGCGTGGAGGGATTCTTCGTGCCGACGCCCCAGGAGATGTATCCCGTCGAGCCGCTGGTGCGCGTCGCGCCCGGGCCGATGGCTGAGACGCTCGAAGGAGCGGCCCGGCCCGGTCACTTCGCGGGCGTGTTGACGGTCGTCGCCAAACTGTTTCACGCGGTCGAGCCGGACGTCGCAGTCTTCGGCCGCAAGGATTTTCAGCAGGGGATGCTGGTGCGGCAGATGGTAGAGGATCTGGACTTTCCCGTGCAGGTGGACATCGTGCCGACGGTCCGCGAGCTCGAAGGGCTCGCACTCTCGTCGCGCAACATGTACCTGAGCGGCGATCAGCGGCGCTCCGCGTTGACGTTGTCACGCTGCCTGCGCGAGGTGGAGCGCACCTGGCGCGGTGGCGCGGCCGACCCCGCGGCAGTCGAGCGGCGCGGCATAGAAGCGCTGTCCGCTCCGGGGGTCGCCCCCGAGTACCTCGCGCTGGTGGACGACCACCTGCGCCCGGTCGAGCGCGTGACGCAGGCGACAGTTGCGCTCGTCGCGGCCCGCGTGGGAGCGACCCGTTTGATCGACAACGTGATACTGGGCGAGGGGGTGGGCGCGGATCCCACCGTCGGGAACTGATTTCGATGCTCCCCGATTGGGCGGTCGTCACGGCGCAGCGTCGCGCGCACATCGAGCGCGTCGCCACACTGGTGCGGGAGTGGGGAGCGGCGATGGGAATCGCGGAGCCCGAGCTGCAGCGCTGGGAGCGTGCCGCCTGGTGGCACGATGCCTTGCGCGACGCAAAGCTGGCGGGCGAGATGGATCACGGACCTCTGGCGGCGGCACGGCTGGAACAGGAAGGCGAGCGCGATCGCGGCGTGCTCGACGCGGTGCGGTATCACTCCATCGGTTATGCCGGGTGGGATGACGCAGGCAAAATGCTCTACCTCGCCGACTACCTCGAGCCGGGACGCGAGCACGACGCGGCCGATCGCGCTGCACTGCGTGCGCGGGTGCCACGCGAGCGGGACGCTGTGCTCAGAGAAGTCGCGCGACGCCGCGTGGAGCGGACGGTGCACGCGGGGTGGCCGCTCTCCTCGGAAACGGTGGCGTTCTGGAACGCGCTCGCGTCGCGCTGATTTTCGCGCTGGCGCTCGCGGGCGCGTGCCGGCACCGCACGCTGCCGCAGGCGTTCGCGATTCCCGGCGATGCCGGTCCCGCGCTCACCGTTGAAGTGATCAACACCACCGGCAAGCCCGGCCTGGCACGCAGCGGCACCCGGCTGCTGCGCGGCGCCGGGATCGACGTCGTGAATTACTTCGCGTCCAGCGACAAACCGCTCGACTCGACGCGCATTGTGGTGCGGCGCGGAACGGCGGCGACGGGGGAGCGGGTGCGGGCGGTGTTGAAGGTAGGGCGCGTGGTGGTGCAGCCCGACTCGACGCGGTTAGTCGACGTGAGCGTGCTGCTCGGCGCCGACTTTGCGGCTCGGGCGCCCCTCGACTTCCACCCGTAACTGGCCGCACGCCGCGCTGATGTCCAAGCCGCGGCTCTTACGCAGCACTGCCTCCACTCCGTGCCCCTTGAGCCGCCGCTCGAACGCGAGCATGCGCGCATACGAGCTGGGCGTCAGATCCGGAGCGCCACCGGGGTGCAGCGGCAGCAGGTTCACGTGCGCCGCCAGCGGCTGCGCTACCTTGGCCAGCGCGTCCGCGGCCTCGAGCGAGTCGTTGCGGTCGGCGATCAGGACGTACTCCAGCGTGACGCGGCGGCGCCAGGTTGCGAGCGCTTTGAGGACGTCCGGAAGGGCGTACTTCTTTTCTATCGGCATCAGCGAGCGGCGCGCGTCGGGGGTGGGCGCGTGCAATGAGAGTGCGAGCCGGAATTGCTCGGAACGCTTGGCGAATTGCGCCAGGCTCGGGAGGATGCCCACCGTCGAAACGGTAATGTGGCGCGCGCCGATCCCCAGCGCGTCGGGGTGATTGAGCAGCGTGAGGGCGCGGTCGACCGCCTCCCAGTTCAGGAGCGGCTCACCCATTCCCATGAACACGACGTTGCTGGGCCGAGGCCCGAGTCCCTGCAGCTCGACTTCCCGAACCTGACAGGCGATCTCGGCGGCGCTGAGATTGCGACGCCATCCCATCCGACCCGTGGCGCAAAACACACAGCCGAGCGCGCAGCCGACCTGCGACGAAATGCACAGCGTGCGGCGTTTGCCCTCGGGAATCAGCACCGACTCGATTGCCTCACCATCAGACAGCCGCCACAGGTACTTCTCCGTGCCGTCGGCCGACACCTGTCGGGCCGCCAGCGCGAGGCGGGGGAGCGGAAACTCAGCCTCGAGCGCTGTGCGCAAAGGAGCAGGGAGATCGCTGGCGTCGTTCCAGGAGGCTACCGGGCGCTGCCACAGGCGCGGCAGGATCTGGCGCACCCGATACGCCGGCTCGGCTCGGGTGGCGAGCCAATCGGCGAGGACCGTCTGCGCGTCCGGCGGAGCGAGCGAGAGCAGATCGGTCACTTGAGGCTCGCTTCCAGACCCACCCGGAACGTCGAGCCGAGGTCCGACACGCCGCCGTCGCGCGCGAACGACACACGGTAGCGACCGACGCTCACCCGCAGTCCGGCGGCACCACGCCACACGGCGTTGCCGTAGCTCGCTTCGCGCGACACCACCACGTCGAGCGTCACCGGGGTGCCGATGTCGAGGCCGGCGCCCAGCTCGTGGTCTGCGCCACCGGGGTGACCAAATCCGATCCCATAGCGCCCGACCAGCCGCCCCGGCGTTGTGCCCCACAGGATACCGCGCCACAGCCGGTATTCCGCTCCCACGTCGATGTCCTGCGAAGGATCATTGGCGAGCCGGGCGAGACCACGTGTGGAGAAAGCGATCCGCGCCCGGTCGCCGATGGCCTGGATCACACCGAAGTCGACCGACCATCGTTCGGCGCGCATGCCGTCGAACCGCGTGTCGTGATAGGTGACGGTTGCACCGACGCCGGTGCGACCGTAGGAGCTGCTCCAGGTGATCCCGCCACTCTGCGTATAAAAGGGGATTGCCGCGCCGTCGGGGTCGGGGCTGTCGGTCGTGCGAACCAGATCTCCGAGTCCCATCCGCGCGTAGACCACGCCGACCGCGCCGAAATGCCGCACGGGAACGCGTACGGCGCCGATCAATCCCGTCGCCCCGACCACGGCCGGGGTCTGCAACAGGTCCAACCCGAGTTGCCCATGATCGCTTTCCTGAACCGGAGTCCAAAATGCCGCGGCGGCCCCGGTCGCGAGCGAGGGAGGGAGCGGGATTGTTACCGCTGCCAAACGCCACAGCTCGCTCCCGGCGCTCTGTTGGGACGACAGCACCGGGGGGAGCCCGGTGCCCAGGATGAGGAGGAAGAGGCCAGAAACGCGCATTAAGAGGGCTTGAGGGGTGTCGTGGCGCCGTCGGCCCAACTTAACTAGATTCAACCGTTTACACCACTTGCGGGCCGCCTTGCGACTTACCGAGCTGCTCACCCCCGACCGGATTCGAGTTCCGCTGCAAGCGCGGGACAAGACGGGGGTGCTGCGCGAGCTGGTCTCTCTGCTCCTGCCGGGGGATGGCAGCCAAGGCGAGGAGGTGCTGGCGGCCATTTTGGAACGGGAGCGTCAGTTTCCGACGGGTATTGGACACGGTGTGGCCGTCCCCCACGGCCGCACACCCGCGATGCCGGCGCTCGCGATTGTGGCGGGGACGAGTCCCGATCCGGTGCGCTATGAGACGATCGACGGGCAGCCGGTGCGGCTGTTTTTCCTGCTGGCCGGACCTGAGGCGCTGGCGGGGGCGAGTGTCAAGGCGCTGAGCCGGATCTCCCGGCTGGTGCGGCAGGAGCCGCTGCGCATGCGGCTCCTGGCCGCGCGTACGGCGCAGGAGTTTTACCGGACGATTCTGGAGGCGGAGGGCGCGTGACGGAGGGGAGCACAACGAGCTGGCGGACGCACCGCTGCGGGGAACTACGCCCGGAGCACGTGGGGCAACAGGTCCGACTGGGCGGATGGGTACATCGGCGGCGCGACCTCGGTGGGATCGTGTTCCTTGACCTGCGGGACCGCGATGGGATCGTCCAGGTGGCATTCGGTCCCGGGTGGGCGAA
>DATLVL010000165.1:0-13083 GCA_035577525.1 Gemmatimonadales bacterium
TGGGGATGTCCCGTTGCGCCATCAATGCTCGGCGCGAGTCCGCAAGCCCGGTCGACACCGTGCGGCAGCTCTTGATCGGGTGATAGACGATTCCGTCCGCCCCATAATCGTCGATCATCCGGACGAGCGCCTGGGTTTGGAAGAACATGCTGTCCATCGCATCGCGCACGCCGAGCAGCACCCCCTCGGCGAGGCTGTCGAGTGGACGCTGCAGGTCGTAGCGGAACCCGAGGTTCGCGCCACCCGAAGCGAACCAGAGGTACGTCGAATTGACGAACACGCCGCCCCAATCACTGAACAGCTCGGAGAAGCGGCGGAAGATCGGATAGCATGGGACACCCACGAAGATGAGGCGCCACTTCTCATCAATCGGCGTTCCGATGCCCTGTTCTGCCTTATGGGTCATCTCTTCCACGAGATCGCGGAAGAACGCGGCTCCCTCGGGTGCCCCCCGGAAGCCGTTGGCGACGCCCAGATAGATCGTCCCGTCGGAGAGCGCGTTAAACACGGCGGGCGTGCTGCGGTTGAGCTGGAGCACCCGCTGCCAGCCCTGATTGAGCTCGTTGGCCCAGCCGAGATGCTCGCGCAGGCGGTCGATGTCGAACTTCCGGCCGGAGACCTGCTCACACAGGGCGATCAGCTCCTTGATCTGGGCGGCGACGTAGCGGCGGTCGCGCCCGAAATCCTCACCCCCGGGCGGCGACGCCAGCCCAGCGCCGCGCGAGCCGGGAATGTCGAGCGTGAAGAGCGGCATGCCGTACATCCGCTCCCAGATCTCGCCCCACTTGATGTAGGTGTTGCAGGCGTTCGTAGCGATGGCGAGGGCGGGTTTGGGAATCTTCCCCATTGGATGCGCGCCGCCCCTGAGCTGGGTCGCGACGTCGGCCTTCACGTAGCCGCAGATGTCGGGGGAATAGCCGTAGTTCTCGGCTTCGTTCAGGTACTCGGCAGCAACGCGCCGCACCGCCGCTTGAAGCGAATTGATCTCCGGGAACACGATCGGGAAATCGAACACCCGCAGCAGCTCGCACAGGCTGCCCATGACGAACACGTACGCCGCGCCGCGACCTTCGTTCGCGGCGGTGGTCAGGCCCTCGAACCACTGCCGGAAGAGTTTGGCCCCCGCGTCGTTGCCTCGGCCGACGATATCCGTTGCGTCGGGTTTTGCCGTCATGGTCGCCTCAATCGAACACCAGGTTCTCGACGAACGTCTCGAGCTGGATCTCGAGCGAATCGAAGCTCGTCATGTTCTCCTCGAATTCACTCACGAAGTACCGGACACCCCGGCCGTCCAGCGCGCGCGTGTGCACCACCAGCTCCTCGAGCCCAGGCTCGCACATCTTCGCGGCCATCAGGATCGCGGCCTGGGCATCGGCCTGATCGAGCCGCTCGAGCAGCATGCGGTCCTTGGGCTTGCGGAGATCGTGCTGGACCGGGCTGTGCGCCGAGCGGTCGATGTAGCTCTCGGCCATGGCCTGGAGCGGATCGTCGGACTGCGGCACATCCTCCACCAGCCAGCGCAATCCGATCAGCAGATCGTCATCGACGACGTAGCAGGAGCGGGCGATGGCCCGCAGGAGATCGAGCGGCGGTTGCTCGCAGAATCCTCCTTCGAGGATCACGCGGATCCGGTCCCGCCGCGGGAGGGTCCGGGCCTCGAGCAGCGGCAAGACCGTCCGCAACAGCTCGTTGTGCTCCTCGCGCGGCACCAGCCCGCCGACCGCCATCAGCACGTAGGCCTCGTCCACCGGGAGGAGCCAGGGGCGCTCCCGCTTCAGCGCGTACAGCCGCCGGAGCAGCGCCCGGTTTTCGTTGAAGACATCGATGGAGTGACGGAGATCGTCATCCGTGATGTCGCGCCCCGCCAGCTCGGCGCACAGCCGCCGCACGCGGTCGTATTCGTCGCGCAGGTAGCGCACCGCAAAACCCGAGTTGGGATTCTGCGGCAGGTAGAGAATCCGGCACGGGTAGGAGACGTTGCGACCCCAGACGCCGGCCAGGTTGCGGGCGGCGTCGCAGATCGGGTGCGTGACGAACAGATCGAGCTGGACGCGTCCTGACAGCGCGAGCTCGAGCGACGTCTTGATGATCGAGCACAGGTAGGAGCCGAAACGCGACTCGGCCTGCGTCGGCTCGACCGGGGCGCCGCGCACCTTGAACGGCAGCAGGCCGGCGGCGTGTGCGATCTCCTCGGGGAAATAGACCTGGAAATGCCCCACGACTTTCCCGCCGCCGTCACGCCAGCGACGTACCGTGGGAAAAGCAGTGTCCTCGACGAGCTCGCGACAGCGAACCAGGGTGTCTTCGAGCGGCAACCCGCGCCACTCGGGGAAGGTTGCGGCGGTCACGCGTGCCTCCAGACCGGCCGGCGTTTCTCGGTGAAGGCGCGCAGTCCTTCCACGGGGTCATGCGACTCCATCAGGTCGTGCATGTAGAGGTTGCCGGCCGCCCGGAGCGCCGCGTGGCGCGCCGCCGCCCCGGGGCCACGCAGAGCGGCTTTCGCAGCCCGCAGCGCGACGGCGCTGTGACGCGCCAGCCAACGAGCCTCCTCCAACGCCACCCGATCCACCTCTTCATCCGCCACCACGCGTGTCACAAACCCCCAGCGCTCGGCTTCCGCGGCCGTGATCGAATCGCCGCGATAGACGAGGCGGGCCGCTACGGCGGCCGGGAATCGCTCCGGAAGCAGGACGCAGGCGGCCGGCGGGAAGACGCCGAGGACGATTTCCGGCTGGCCGAACACCGCATTTTCTCCAGCGACGATGAAGTCCACCGGCTGCACCAGCTCGAACCCGCCCCCCAGGCATTTGCCGCGCACCGCGGCCACGACCGGCAGCGGAAAGGCGTCGAGCGCCGCAATGGTGTCGAGAAAGTCGGGAATCAGGCTCAAGTGGTGCGGCGGGATGTGCTCACCGACGTCCGCACCCGCCGAGAAATGCTCGCCCACGGCGGTGATGAGCAGGACGCGAAGTTCGGGCTGCTCGGCGAGTCGCTGGAGGTCCGCGCGGAGCTTTCTCATCGAGTTGCGCGTCAGGATGTTGAGTGGTGGACGGTCCAGCTCGATCCGCCCGATGCCGGGTTCCGTCGTGGCGGCCGCCGTCATGTCTCGAACCCTCCTCCGAGCAGCTGGCCCCCGTCGATCGGCACGACAGCCCCGGTGATGAAAGCCGCCGCGTCGCTGCACAAGAATCGCACGAGCGTCCCGACTTCCTCTGGCGTCCCCGTTCGCCCCAGCGGAGTGCGGAGCAAGGCACGCTCGCGGATCGCCTGGGGCAGCCGACGGGTCATCGCCGTGTCGATGAATCCGGGCGCCACCACGTTCACCGTGACCGCATGCCGCGCCAGCTCCAGCCCGAGCGAGCGCGCGAGGCCGACGAGTCCGGCTTTCGCAGCTGCATAGTTCGCCTGGCCGAAACTCCCGCGCAGCCCGTTGATGGACGAGATGAACACGACCCGACCGTGCTCGGATTTCCGCAGCGCCGGCAGCGCGGCCCGCACCATCTTGAACGCGCCGGTCAGATTCACATCGATCACGTCGTCCCATTCGGCGTCGCTCATCTTCCAGCTCACGCGGTCCCGCACGATACCCGCCGCGCACACGACCCAGTCGAGCCCGTCACGGGCCTGTGTGATTTGCTCCACCGCGTCGCCCAGTCCCGAGCCGTCCCGGACGTCCGCGGTGAACGTGGCCGCGGCAGCGCCCGGCCCGTCCGGGAAGTCGCAGTCGAGCGACGCCACCCAGGCGTCCCCCGCCAGCGCGGTGACGATGGCCGCGCCGATGCCGCGAGCCCCGCCGGTTACGAGAGCCGTGTGCCGCACAGGCCGCAGTGGGTGTGGGACGCGGGAAGACTCGTGGCCCCGCACGCCGCACAGTCGCGCACCGGCGCACCCCACGGCGATTCAGATGAGCCACCCTGCGCCGCCCGCTCCCGCAGCAGGCCATAGCGCGCCGGGCGCTTCTCCGTGAAGGCCCGCATCCCCTCGACCGGCTCCCAAGAGGCGTAGTGCAGCGCCAGCCAGTCCTGCGCGTGCCGGACGGTTTGGTGCCACGCGAGGTCCTTCCAGAAGTTGGTCTGCTGTTTCGTGTAGCGCGTGCACTCCGGGAAGGAGGCGAGCAGCCGGCGGGCGAGATCGTCGACGACGGCGTCGAGCTGCGTCAGGTCGATGCGGTATCCGTCGCGGCCTTTCTGCGCCGCGGCGATCTGCTCGGCGGTCGCCGCCTCGATCCACGCCTCGCCCTTGCGCACCGACGGCGCGACCCGGGTCACGAGACCCCACGCGAGGGCCCGCTCCGCCGGCACCGGCTCATTGAGCAACAGCATCTCGCGCGCGCGGCGGTCGCCGATCGTGATCGGCAGCCACTGTGTGGCGCCGCCGCAGGCGACGGAGCCTACGTGCGTGCCGACCTGCTTCAAGTAGGCGTGCTGGGCCATCACCGAGAGGTCGCAAGCCAGCTGGCTTTCGTTGCCGCCGCCGACGGCGATGCCGTTGATGCGCGCGATCACCGGCTTCCCGGTATTGAGAATGCTTTCGATGTAGGCGCGGAACAGCGCCATGTACTTCCAATAGTCGCGCGGTGTCCCGACGTACGACTCGGCGTACTCCTTGACGTCCCCGCCGGTGCAGAACGCCCGGTCGCCGGTGCCCGTCAACACGATCACCCCGACCGCGTCGTCGAACGTCGCGTCGCGGAACGCCGTGGCGAGCTCCTCCAGGGCCGCGGTGGAATACGCGTTGTAGTTGTGCGGACGGTCGATCGTGATGCGCGCGATGCCCCCGCCCTTGTCGTAGCGGACCTCCCGGAAAGCAAAGCTCGCGGGCGGGCGGGAGGGGAACTGTCGCGTGGGTGGGGCGATCGGTGTGGTGGTCGTCATGGCGCCAGAAGTCCGCGAAGGAGGTGATCGGCGTAGTGGAGCCCGAGGTCCAGAGGGTGAATCGATCCATCGGGCGAGTACCAGCGTGCGACCCAGTTGATGGCGCCGAGGATCGCGAAGACGGCGAGTTTGGGATCGACGGTACGGAACTCCCCGGCCACGACACCGCAGCGCACGATTTCGCGCAGTGCTTGTTCGTAGCGGTCGCGAGCGGCGATCACTTCGGCGCGGTGCGCGGGCGAGAGCGCCGAGACCTCGAGGGCCAGGGAAGAGCCTTCCAAGGTGTCGGTCATCACCCGCACGTGCTCGCGGATCACGTAGGCGAGCTGGTCGGCATACGCGGGGGACCGCCCGGCCCGGGCCACGAGGCCCGCTACTTCCTCCAGCCCCTCACGGTGGCAGGCGTAGAGGATCGCTTCCTTGTCGGGGAAATAGTGGTACAACGCGGTCTTCCGGACACCGAGCTGCTGGGCGATGTCCTCGAGCGTCGTGCCGTGATAGCCCGATTCGCGAAAGGCGCGCAGGGCCGCGTGCAGGATTTCGGTTCTGCGCCGCTGGCGCTTGGCGCGCACATGGGCGGAGCTGACTGCCGGGGCTGCCATCCCGAGCCTTTTTCGAGGTTCGGGAAGGAATTTGAACGACGATTCAAGAATTCATCGTGAAGTCCGTATGAAGGTCGTCGCCTCCTCCAGCGCCCCCCGCGCCGCATCGACCCGCGCGATCAGGTCGGTGAGCTCCCGTTCTGTGACGCTCGCATCGGCGTAGCGGATCGCCTCGTTCACCGACGGGAACGCCAGCGTCGCGTAGCCGTTGTCGACATCAGATGCGAATTGCAGGCTCTTGAACCAGCCGTCGCTCACGAGGCCGCGGTCGCGCGTGATGCGCCGCTCCACCTGCATCAGCGCGGCGTTGACGCGCGGCCAGGGGCGATCCGCGGAGGAGGCGAGCGCCTGGTCGCGCACTACGGCGAGCGATTCCGCGGCGGTGGTGAAGCGGCCCAGTGCGTCACGCAGGGCGGTCGTCTGCACCGTCCAGCCATGCTTCGTAATGCCGCTGTCGAGCTGCGACACGAGCCGCGTCATTTCCTTTCCCCACCCGACGTAGTCGAGCGGGACGACACGCGCATTGGCAAGCCGCGCCACCATGACGGTCACGAGCTGCGCCGCGGCGCGGTGCTCGCGCCAGCCCGGGTCGCCGTAGCGATTCATCCAGGTGAACGAGTCGTACAGCGAGTGATAGACGCCGGTCGGCCCCCCGAAGTCGATGGCACCCGCTGGAATGCCGAGGTGATGATAGAAACCCGCGAAGTCCGATCCGCCGCCGATGTTGCCGAGCGTGAGCGCCGTCGTGTCGCCCTTGTTGCGCTTGAGCCAGACGTCGTAGATCGACCCCGGGCCGACCGGATCGGGCACCACGAGCGTGGCCTCGCGGATCAACCGCTTCATTGAAGGGGAGCCACCGCCCGAGAAATTCGGGCCCTGCGTGTTGTCGTCCTCGTTGATGTAGGCCACCACGTGGGCCCGCAGGCTGTCGGCCATGTCTTCCACCCACTCGGTGGAGCCGATCAGTCCCCATTCCTCGGCGTCCCACGTGGCGAAGACGAGGGTGCGCGCCGGCCGCTGTCCCGCTTTGGCGAGCTCGGCGAACGCCCGCGCCGCCTCGAGCACCGTCACCGTGCCGCTGATGTTGTCGGCCGCCCCCGGGCTCCACGCATCGCGGTGTCCGCCGACGACCACCCATTCATCGGGATACACGGCGCCGCGGATCACTCCGAACGTGTCCCAGATGGTGTGGAAGCCGCGGCGGCCCTGCTCGCGCCGCACCTGGAGACGGGCTTCGACGGGGCCGGGCCCGACGTGATAGTGGAAGGGCAGGCCGCCCTGCCACCCGTTCGGGCCGCTCGGTCCCTTGAGGGCGATGAGAAAGCGCTGCGCGTTGCCGTAGCTCATCGGCTGGACGGGAATGTGGGGGATCGGCAGCGACTCTTCCGGCACGCGGCGCGCGCCGGCGATCGACGCGTAGCCCGGCGTCGTGGGGTCGCCGTCCATGTTCATGACGCTGCCGCGCTGGATCCCGCCGGAGGGGCGCATCGGTCCATCGGGGTAGACGTCGCCGCGCACGAAGCCGTCGTCCTGCGGATCGGAGTAGATGATCACTCCCACGGCGCCGTGCCGCTCCGCTTCCCGCGCCTTGATGCCGCGAAACGATCGCCCGTAGCGCGCGATTGCGATCTTGCCTTTGACGCTGATGCCCAGCGAGTCGAGGGTCTTGTAGTCCTCGATCAGTCCGTAATTGACGTACACCACCGGGGCGGTGACGTCGCCGCTCGCGGTGTAGCCGTTGAACGGCGGGATTTGCGGCCCCGCCGTCACCGGATCACTCGCCACGCGCGGCTCCGTCAGGACGAGGGGTTGCGGCGCCGCCCCGTGCCGCGCGACGAGCCACGCGCGTACGGTATCGACCTGGGGGATAAAGACGTCGTACGCCTTCACCGACGTCTCGAGTCCCCAGCTCTTCATCTGCGCGATCACCTCGTCGCGCGTCGCCGCCTGGGCCGGCGTGCCTGCCATGTGCGGCACTCGGGCGAGCGCACGCGTCAGCTCGCGCGCGCTCACCGTATCCGGGACAGCAATGAGGCGCATCTCGAACGCCCGCTCGGAGGAGCTGTCGGGTGCGCCGAAGCCCAGTGGGATCGCCTGCGCGGCCAGGGAAATGGGTGTGCCACACGCCAAAGCCAACGACAGGAACATCCGCACGACGACCTCCCGGGGTGTAGGTGAAGATCAACGCCCCGGGAAGCTAACGCGGCTGGTCGTGGTCAGTTGCCGGTTGGACGCCGCTGGCCCTGCGACTGCAAGTAGGTGAGAATGTCCCCTGTCTGGGTCGCGGTGGGCGGTCTCACCCCCATGCGTTCCATGTTGCGCTCCATCCGGGAATACACGGCCGGCCAGTCCTGTGGCGAGTGCACTCTCGGATCGGGCACTGCATGGCACTGGCTGCAGACGATAGCAAACTCATCGCGCCCCTTGCCGGCGGGCAGCACACTGCCGCTGACTTTCAGCGAATTGGCCAGGAGGTAGGTGAGGATGGTATACCGATCGGATGCGGTCGGCACCTGCACGCCGACGGACGCGGGCAGCATCTCCATTCGCAGCCACATCCGCCGAGCGACACTCGGCCAGTCGGTTGCACTGTGCATCGTCGGAGTCGGCAACGAGTGGCACTGCGAGCAATACTGGATCACGAGCTGCGCACCACGCGATTGCGGGTCCGGCAAGTCACCTGCGGCCACCCCCGATGGAGGGAGCGCGACCTTCGCCGCGGCGAGGAGCAGCTGGTCCGCGCGGCTGAGGGCCGGCTGGGTTTGTGCCGCGCTCGACTGCGGGGGTTGAGACGCGCGACAGCCCAGGCTGATGAGCATCGTGACCGCGGCGAATCTTGCGGGGCGCATGCGTGACCTCCGGGACAAGGGGGGGGCGGACTTGTATGTTACCGCTACCGCTGGAGATGTGAATAGGCACTGAAGCGTGCGTGAGAGATTGCTTGTGCAGATGAAGAATTCTTCACGGGTTCTTCCGGTGAGATTCGCTGGTCCAGTCGCATGATTTGGCCCTATCACCGCTGTCGCAGTCGTCATCCTACATGAGGAGGTTCCATGCTGCTCGCGATCGGGCTGTCGTTGATGCTCGGTAGTCACGCGCCGGCGATCGGCAGTTCCACGGCCGAGCGTGTGCGGATGTACGAGGCGAGTTATGGACTCACGCTTCACGAGCTGACGCCCAGCTTCGCTCGGCAAACCGGTCTCGCCTGCAGTGTCTGTCACACGCACTACCCTGAGTTGACCGCCACCGGTCGCGCTTTCAAGCTCAACGGCTACGTCTATCGCCGCGCCGACTCGCTGCAGGGGCGCAGCCCCGAAGGGCAGCAGAATATGCTGCTCAACCTGGTGACGCCGCTCTCCTTCATGGTGCAGACCTCCTTTACCGCGACTAAGAAGGCCCAGCCGGGTACGCAAAACGGCGTCGTTTTCTTCCCTGATCAACTGAGCCTGTTCACCGGCGGTGAAGTGACGCCCCACGTCGGCGGGTTCCTCCAGGTCACATTCGATCCCCAGAGCGGCTCGCTCGGCCTGGACAACGCCGATTTCCGTTACGCGAACCATACGACGGCGTTCGGCAAGCACGCAGTGTACGGCGTGAGCTTGAACAACAACCCCACCGTGCAGGATGTCTGGAACAGCACGCCGGCCTGGGGATTCCCCTACGGCTCGTCGGCCGCCGCGCCCGCACCCACTGCGGCGACGCAAATCGACGGCACCTTGGGACAGCAGGTGGCGGGGCTCACCGCGTACACGTTGTGGAACGACCACATCTACCTGGAAGCGGGGGCGTATCGGTCGGCTCCCATCGGTACTACGCGGCCGCTCGATTCCACTGCCGCCGGGGTGCTGAGCGGCGTGGCCCCCTATTGGCGCATCGCGTTCCCGAACACCTTCGGGAAGCACTACCTCTCCGTGGGGACCTACGGTATGTCGCTGAAGACGTTCCCTGCCGGCGTCAGCGGTCCAGAGAACCGGTTCACCGACATCGCCTTCGACCTGAGCTATCTGCTGCCGCTGGGGCCGAACAGCTTCACGACCGATGCGACGTGGATCCACGAAACGCAGCGCTGGGATGCGGGAGGAACGGCCAACCCCAAGAATACGCTCAATACCGTCCGCTTCGACGCGATGTATCACATCGGCCACCAGTATGCCTTTACGATTGCACCGTTCGTGACGACGGGGACGACCGACACTCTGCTGTATGCCCCGGCCCAGCTGACCGGCAGCCGTCTGGGGAGCCCGAACTTTTCGGGAGTGATCGGCGAGGTCGACGTGATGCCCTGGCAGAACCTGCGGATGCAGTTCCAGTACACGTATTATGGGAAGTTCAACGGCAGTCGGTCCAACTACGACGGGTCGGGCAGAAACGCGTCGGACAATAACACGGTCTACGTATTGTTCTGGCTGTTGTTCTAGAGAAGTGTTTCGAGGGTACTGAAGGTGGGTGGAGGTCGACGACGTTACCTCCACCCACCAGCGTCACCCTCCACCGTCCTCCACAACCCGAGGAAGCTCATGAAGCGCCTGCTGGCCCTCATCGTTCTCGCCGCCGGACCATTGCTCTCGCAGTCTCCTCCCAAGATCGACCCGACGTGGCTGAAGGTGGATAGCGCCACCACGAAAGTCGAATTCAACCTTATCGCAGGTCTGACCCCGACCAACGGGGGCATGAATTTCAACGGCGCCGGCGCCGGCGCCCTCACACTCACTGTTCCCGTCAAGTGGACAGTCGTTCTGCACTTCCGCAACAGCGATCAAGTGCTGCCGCATTCGGCGATGGTGATTGCGGCCACGACGCCGGTGCCGGTGTCCGGTGCCAAACCGGCCTTCGAGCATGCGGTGACGCACCAGTCGGAGCAGGGCTTGGGATCGGACCACCACGAGGACGTCCAATTCGTGGCCGACCGGCCCGGGTCGTATCTCCTGTATTGTGCCGTCCCCGGTCATGGTGTCGCGGGAATGTGGATTCATTTCAACGTGTCGGCGACTGCGCATCAACCTGAGCTGGTGGTGACGCGGAAGACTCAGTAACCGGGTAGATTCCACCATCCCGTTATGCAACGTCGCGTGATATTCCGTCTCGTGCCGGGCGCGATCGCCGTGCTGGGTCTCGCCGTGGGCTGTCGGGAGCGGGGCCCGGCACCGGGTGCGATCGTGCTGCAGGTATCGGCGCGACATTCATCAGGGGATCCTCCTCCCGCACCAGCACCAGCGCGTCAGCACGCCGCCCGAGCGTCGCTCGTCTATGCCGACAGCTTCGTCGCGCAGGGACGGGACACGATCTTTCTCCGCCGCGTCCGGCTCGTCCTGATGGAAATGGCAATCGCGCCCTCGGTGGCGAACGAGTGTGAAGTAGAAGACGGGGAGGACAATCCTCCCTGTGTGGATTTCCATGAAGATCCGTTCGTCCTGGACGTGCCGCTGGGCCACTCCAGCGTGCGCTCGAGCGTCGAGCCCGCTCCCGCGACCGAGTACAACCTGTTCCAGCTGATCATCCACAAGCCCGACTCGGGTCAGGACGCGGCGCTGCTCCGCGCCAACCCCGATCTCGCGGAGGCGTCGGTTCGCGTCGACGGCGTGGTGAGTCACGGCGGCAAGCGTCGCGACTTCGTGTTCGTGACGCCCTTCAACGAGCAGGAGGAGATCGCGCTCGAGCCGGCAGCGGTCGTACCCGCGCGCGACACGCTGCGCATCACGCTGCACATCGATGTGGGATCGTGGTTCACGAGCGGCGATCACCAGACGTTGCTCGATCCCGCCACTGCAGCCGCGGGGGCGCCGAACGAGCACACGGTGAAGGACAACATCCGCACTTCATTAAAGGTGTTCCGCGACGAGTGATGCCTCGCTTTGATCCACGTCGCTGATCCGTTTCGCTCCACAAAGAGCGATGTGACCCACCGCACCACCCCCAACTGACGGCGCAGAAAGCAGTTCCCTCGCGGCTGCGCAACGTGCGGGGAGGCACGGTGCGTGCGAACCCCCGCGCGCGGTCAGAGACTGCGCTGCGTCAACTCGTACAGGAGACCTTCATGGTTCGCACTTCATCGTTTTCCGTCCTGCGTCTCGTTCCTGCCGTCGCCCTGGCGTGGCTGGCCGCGTGTTCCAGCGGGAGCGGCGCTGGCTCCGTCTCGTTGTCGCTTTCGGCGCGCTCCGCGCCGGCCGCAGCGGCCCTCAGCGGCAGTGGGACGGCGGCGGTGGTGGTCGCCGCCGGCGACAGCACCGTCGTCGCGCTCGGCAACGACACCCTGATCCTGCGCAGCCTGGCCGTCGTGCTCCGCAAGATCGAGCTGAAGCGGCTCGACGCCGCGAGCTGCGACAGCAACCCGTCGAACGGGGACTGCGAGGAATTCGAATCCGGTCCCGTGCTCGCGACCTTCCCGCTCGGCACCACGAACACGGCAGCCGCCGTCAGCGTGAGCGCCCCGGCGGGGCAGTACGACAAGCTGGAGTTCGAGATCCACAAGACCGATTCGACGTCGAGTGCGGACGCGTCGTTCCTTGCTGCCAATCCGGGCTTCAAGAATATCTCGATCCGCGCCACCGGCACCTTCAGCCACGCCGGCAGCCGCAGCGACTTCGTGTTCACGCAGGACCTGGATGCCTCGGAGGAGCTGGCCTTCAGCCCGCCGCTCAGCGTCGTGGACGGCACAGCGGCGAATCTCACGATCCGGCTCGACGTCTCGACCTGGTTCGTGAACGGTGGCGCCCTGGTCGATCCGGCGTCGGCGACCGTCGGCGGCCCGAATGAGGGCCTTGTGCAGAACAACATCAAGAGCTCGATCGATGCGTTCGAGGACGACAACCGCGATGGTCGCGACGATCATCACGAAGGCAGCTGAGCGGTCCGCGCTGCCCTGCAGCGCGGCAGGTGGATCATTTCGGATCACAGGGGGCGCCGACCGCAGTTTCCGGTCGACGCGCAAGCAGCGGAAGCGTAGTGACTTAGGCGGCAGCGGCAGGGATCGTGGTGCAAGGCATACCGTCTGCCACTCGCTGTTCCCGGATGTGTACAACAGCAGCTGATCGCAAACCCTTGAGGAGCCCAATATGAAACGTGCGATGCTACTGCTCGCCGTTCCGATCGCGCTCGCCGCCTGCACGGCGGAGAGCGGTGGTCCGAAAGCGGCGATGGGGAGAGTGAACCTCGCGGTCTCAGGACAGCGATCCGTGTTCGCGTCGTCCACCGCGTCCGTCGTATTGGCCGGCGACTCGACGGTGATCGCCGCCGATTCCGATACCGTGATCGTAAAGAGCGTCGACCTCGTGTTGCGCCGCATCGAGCTGAAGCCGGTCGAGAGCGCGGCCTGCGATACTATCGGCGACGGCGGCGAACGTCCCGATTCCGGTGGCGAGCAGGCGGACACGGGCGCCGAGCATCACGACTCCGCCGGCGACGACGGCATAGCGGAGCGCGACCGCGAGGGCTGTGAAGAAATCAAAGGCGGACCGGTCCTCGTCTCCCTGCCGCTCGGCGACACGGCAGTCATGGCGCTGGTCAACGTGGCCGCGCCGGCCGGACAGTACGACGCGCTCGAATTCAAGATCCACGCGCCGCGGCTGCCCCGCGACTCGGCGTTCCTCGCCGCCAACCCCGGATTCGAC
>DATLVL010000166.1:0-10792 GCA_035577525.1 Gemmatimonadales bacterium
GGCGCGGCTTGGAGGAACGGGGCGGGCCGTGCAGGGGAGCGGCGAGCTGTTCGAAGTGCAGGCGGCGAACACTCGACCGGCAGATCGATCGGCCTCCTACGCCGCGCTGCTCCGCACGCTGCACGGTGGGGTCGAACACACGAGCGCGAGTCTCTCGAGCCCCGGTGCGCTGGTCGGCAGCGGCACCGGCGACGGCGTGCTCACCGACTGCGGGCGTTGCATTTGGGGTGGCATTTACGTGCCGTTCCGGCTGCCCTATGCGACCCACTATCTCGTCAGCGCGGACACGTTTCGCATGCTGCGGCTTCCGGTCGTGGCGGGGCGGGCCCTGACCGATGCCGACGACTGGACCGCGCCGCGCGTCGCCGTCATCAGTCGATCGCTCGCCGCCGACGACTATCAGCAGGGCCAGGCGGTGGGCCGCCGCATCCAGATCGGCCATGCGCCGGCGACCTGGTACACCGTCGTCGGGGTCGTCGCCGACCAGCTGCCGGCGGCGTTCGGCGGCGGCTTGCAGTCTCCCTACGCCGTCTACCTAAGCGTGCTACAGCACCCTGCACGGGCCGTCGATCTCCTGGTACGCTCAGGGCCCGAGTCGCGCCACACTGTGGACGTGGTGCGAAACACCCTGCAGTCGACGCTGGGGCAGGGCATCACCGTTGCTCACCAGACGGAAGCGGGGCGCGTGGCGCGCGAAGCCGCGCCGATCCGCTGGTTCGGCGGTCTGTTCGGCGTGGAGGGATGGGTGTTGCTGGCGATCGCGACGCTGGGGACGTTCGTCGTGATGAGTCTCTGGGTCGCGTCGGTGTCCCACGATCTGGCCGTGCGCCGCGCGGTGGGCGCGCGGCGGCGCGCGGTGATCGGCTACGTGCTGGCTCGCGCCGCTGGCGTCGCGGTGGGAGGCGTGGCGGTGGGGTTGTGGTGCGGCATGACGCTCTGGGGCGGGCTGACGACGGTCCTCGCCGGACTGCCTCCGTGGGAGCCCGGCGTCGTGTTGCGCTTCTCCCTCTTGCTCACGTTGGCCGCCGTCGCTGGTGCGCTGCTCCCCGCGTGGCGCGTCGCGCGGACGGCGCCCGCGGTCCTGCTGGCCCACGGGGATTCGTGACCCACGATTGATCGCGCGTTGATTGTCCGCGCGAAGGTGATGCCTGCTGCGTGGTTCCGATGACATATCGCGCGCCCTCGTCCGCTAAAATCGGCGCGTGCCCCACGAAAGTCTGCTCGTCCTGCTCGCCCGCCACGGCGCGGCGATCGACCCCGATGCCCTGACGTCGCTCGAGGACGCCCGTCCGACCTGGGTGCGCATCGAGCGGGAGGGTGACTCGTCCTGTCTCGCCGCCCGGGTTACGCACATGGCACCCCCCGAGGTGTTTCGCGACCGGGTACGCCGCTGGGCGGCCCAACGGGAGTGGGCAGTGACGGTTGCGCCGTGCGCTCCATCTTTGTAAAGTGAATTGCATGCATGACTTGGGGGGCCCCCTGCCTATGCCCGGTGCGCTACCGCCCGGGGGGCCAGTCGTCCCCGAACGACGTCGCTCGAGGCTGGCGCGGTGGTTCGACAGCTGGATGCGGTCGATCGGTATGGCGCTCGTGTTGTTCCTCATCATCAAGACCTTTTTTTTCGAAGCATTCCAGATCGCCAGCGGCAGCATGACGCACACGCTGCTCACCGGCGATTTCCTGTTCGTCAACAAGGCGCTGTACGGCGCGCAGATCCCGGGCACCAAGGCCCGCCTGCCGGGGTTCCGCCAACCGGCGCGCGGCGATGTGATCGTCTTCGCCTATCCGCGCGATCCCAGCCAGGACTACGTGAAGCGCGTGATCGGCACGCCGGGCGACACAGTGGCGATGCGGCACGGACACGTGCTCGTCAACGACGCCTGGCTCGCCGAGCCGTACGTGCAGCGCATCGATCCCGACAACGACGTGACGAGTCCCGATTTCGAGTGGCAGCGCCCGTTCCTGCTGGCACGCTCGGACGACGACCGTCGCCGCTACCATCCGCAGCGCGACGAATGGGGTCCCCTGGTCGTGCCGGCGGGGAAGTATTTCGTGCTGGGGGACAACCGCGACGATTCGTCGGATTCCCGCTACTGGGGCTTCGTCGACGCGACCGCCGTCAAAGGGCGGACGCTGCTGGTGTATTTCAGCTATGACCGGGGGACGCACGACGCGCTCCCGTGGTTGATGGACATTCGCTGGAGCCGGCTCGGATCGCTCATTCATTGAGGACAAGAGCTCCCAACTCGCATTGGGACAGGGGTGACGCATGCGCCTGAATACGGCTAAACGGGTGTCTTTCGACGAAGGGTCGCTCGACCAATACCTGCGCGAGATCAGTCAGTATCCGCTGATCACGCGGGAGGACGAGGTCGATCTGGCCCAGCGCATCAAGCGCAACGATGCCGAAGCGCTCGACAAGCTGGTGCGGTCGAACCTGCGCTTCGTCGTCAGCGTCGCCAAGAAATACCAGAACCAGGGTGTCTCGCTCTCGGATCTGATCAACGAGGGCAACCTCGGCTTGATCCGTGCGGCCCATAAATTCGACGAGACCAAGGGCATCAAATTCATCAGCTACGCGGTGTGGTGGATCCGGCAGGCGATTCTCCAGGCGCTCGCCGAGCAATCGCGCATCGTCCGCGTCCCGCTCAATCGCGCGGGGACGCTGCACCGCATCGGCAAGCGCTCGGCGTCGCTGTTGCAGGAGCTCGGACGCGAGCCGACCGTGGAAGAGATCGCCGAGGGGATGGATATCTCGGAAGAGGAGGTCGCCAAGACGCTCTCGATCTCCCAGGCGCACCTCTCGCTCGACGCGCCGCTCACCCCGGGCGAAGACAACAAGCTGCTCGACTACCTCCCCGACACGCAGAACCCCGGTCCCGACGACGAGATTTTCGAGCACGCCCTCACCGAGTCGATCGAGGGCGTGCTCTCGACCCTCAAGGAGCGCGAGGCGAAGATCCTGCGGCTCTACTTCGGTCTCGAGGGCCAGGAGCCGATGACGCTGGAAGAGATCGGCTCGCTGCTCGGCATCACGCGCGAGCGGGTGCGCCAGATCAAGGAGAAGGCGTTGGCGCGGTTGCGGCACGTCAGCCGTGCGCGTGCCCTGGAGAGTTTCCTGTCATAACGGCCCGGAGCCAAGTTATCTTGGCTCCATGGCTTCCCTCTCGTCATTCGATATTTCTACTGGAGCCGATCTCCAGGAAGTCGACAACGCCGTCAACCAGGCGACCAAAGAGGTCGCGCAGCGCTACGACTTCAAAGGGTCGAAGTGCTCGATCGCGTTCGATCGCGACAAGGCGACGCTGACGCTCGTGGCCGATGACGACTTCCGCATGAAGGCGCTGTTCGACGTGCTGCAGGGCAAACTGATCAAACGCGGGGTGCCGGTGAAGAACCTCGAGCTGGGCGAGGTCACTCCCGCCACGGGGGACACCGTGCGGCGCGAGATCAAGCTCACGCAGGGCATCGTGCAGGAAAAATCGAAGGCGATCGTCAAGGCCATCAAAGACAAAAAGTTCAAGAAGGCGCAGGCGTCGATTCAGGGCGAGGAAGTGCGCGTCCAGTCGCCGTCGAAGGACGAGCTGCAAGAGGTGATGGCCTTCCTGCGCACGCAGGATTTCGGCATCGAGCTCAAGTTCGGGAATTACCGCGGATGAAGCTTGGCGTCATCTCGCTCGGCTGCGACAAGGCCACCGTCGATTCCGAGCGGTTGGTGGGCGACCTGGTCGGGCACGGCGCCGAGCTGACGGACGATCTGCCGCGCGCCGACGTCGTGCTCGTGAATACCTGCGGGTTCATCGACGCCGCGAAGCAGGAATCGATCAACGCCATCCTCGACGCGGCCCGTCTCAAGCAGACGGGAGACGTCAAAGCCGTCGTCGCCGTCGGGTGCCTGGTGCAGCGCTACCGCGATGAACTGGCCAGCGAAATGCCCGAGGTCGATCTGTTCCTCGGCTTCTCCGACCTGCACCACCTGGTACCGGAACTCGCGGCCCGCGGTCTGATCGCCGATCCTGCAGCCGCACACCCCGGTGTCAGACAGTTCCTCGGCGACCAGCCGCACATGCGCTATCTCAAGATCTCGGAGGGATGCGATCACACCTGCGCCTTCTGCGCCATCCCGCTGATGCGCGGCAAGCACCGCTCCGAGCCGCTCGAGCGACTGATCCGCGAGGCGCAGTCGCTCGAGGCGCAGGGGGCGCGGGAGATCAACCTCGTCGCTCAGGACCTCGGACACTACGGACGCGATCAGGGGCGCGATGGGGCGAAGCTTCCCGACCTGCTCGCCGCGTTGCTCGCCGAAACATCGGTGCCCTGGTTCCGGCTGCTCTACGTCTACTCGGCGGGTATCACCGACCGTCTGGTGGACCTCATGGCGCGGGAGCCTCGCATTGTGCCGTACATCGACATGCCGATCCAGCATGCCGCCGACCGCATGCTCGAGCGCATGCGGCGCCCCGAGCGACAGGCCACGATCCGCGAGAAGCTGGCGTGGCTGCGTGGCGCGATCCCCGACCTCGCCATTCGCACGACCTGTCTCGTCGGCTTTCCCGGGGAGACGGACGGCGAGTTCCGCGAGCTGCTGGGGTTTCTGGAGGAAGCGCAATTCGACCGCCTCGGCGCGTTCGCCTATTCGCCCCAGGAAGGCACTCGCGCCATGCAGTATCCCGACGACGTCCCCGACGACGTGAAGCGCGATCGGCTGGAAGAGCTGCTCGAGGTGCAGCGCGCCATCTCGGCGGAGCGGCTGTCGCGCTTCGTGGGCCGCGAGGTCGCCGTGCTGATCGATCGAGTCGCCGACCCGATCGACACCGGCGCCACGCATGTCGGGCGCGTACCCTGGCAGGCGGACGACGTCGATGGCGTGACCTATCTGGGAGAGGGGGGCTGGGCCGGTCCGGGCAGCTTCGTCCGGGCCCGGCTCACCGACAGCCTGGACTACGATTTTCGGGCGGTGGCGCTCGCGTGAGCGCCCGCGCCGCTCCTCTGCTCACGGCGTCCCGGCCACCGCGCGGGACGCCTTTTTCATGGTTGCTCCCCGGCGCGCTCGTCGCAGCCCTCGGCTGCCCGCATCCCCAGCCCGAAGCAGAAGCGGCCCCGGGGGGCCCTGAGCCGGAGCTGCGCGTCGGTCTCGCCATGGGCCTCTCCAGTGTACGGCTGGGGGGGGATGGCGAGCTGTTCGTCACCGATGACGGCAACGGGCAGCCGGTGGGCGCCATCGCTCCGGGGAGCGTCTGGACGATCACGGTGGACTCGAGCGCCGGGTTCACGCTGCTGCGTCCCGATGGCACGCGCACCGAGCGGCACCAGGGGATCTCGGCTGTGAACGTGACCGAGGGCCGCTTCGCGATGGCCAACGGGCGACGCTACCGGGGGCGGATCAACGTGGTGCGCCTGCCGACCGGCCTGCTGCTCATCAACCGCCTGCCGCTCGAGAGCTACCTGGCCGGCGTCCTGGGCCAGGAAATGGGGCCACGCCGCCCGGACGAGCGGGAGGCGCTGCTGGCGCAGGCCGTCATCGCCCGCACCTTCTCGGTGCGCAACCGCGGGCGCTGGGAAGCGAACGGCTTCGACGCCACCGCCGACACGCGCGATCAGGTGTATACGGGCGTCGACGGCGAATCGGCGCAGGTGTGGGACGCCCTGCGCGCCACAACGGGGCAGGTGGTGCGGTACCGGGGCAAGATCATCGACGCCTACTACCATTCGAGCTGCGGCGGGCGGACCGCCGCGGTCGAAGACGTGTTCAAGAGCGCGCAGCGACAGCCGTACCTGCGGTCGGTGTCCGACGCGAGCGGCGGTGGTCATTCGTATTGCGAGCTGGCGCCGCACTTTCAATGGCGCGAGGAGTGGGACGCCCAGACGCTGCGCACTATATTGACGCGGACGCTCCCGGCGGTGATGACGGTGAGCGGCGACGGACTGCAACCTATTACCGATGTGCAGGTTACGAGAACCACGTCGTCGGGGCGAGTGGCGGAGCTGCGGGTGGTGTTCGCGCACGGCGATGTGCGCATTGCCGGTCCGGATGTGCGGTCGATTCTGCGACCGGCTGCCGACCGGCTGTTGCAGAGCACGGCGTTCGGTGTGTCGGTGACCACTGACGGTGGCCGGGTGAGCCGACTCGTGGCCCAGGGCAGCGGCGCCGGTCACGGCGTCGGGTTCTGTCAGTGGGGCGCCATCGGGCGCGCCCGCGCCGGACAGAAGTATCGCGATATCCTCTCCACTTACTTTCCAGGAACGACCGTTGAGCGACTCTACTAATAGATCGGGGCACCGCCGGCTGCGTCTCGCCGCGCTGGTGTGCGGCGCGTGTGCGACGCTCGTGGCGTCGCCGCTGCTCGCCGCCCAGGGGTTGCTGTCGAAGTTCACGTACGATCAGCTGCGGGTTTCAGGATTCGAGGTCGACGTCGGGTCGGTGGCGACGCACGACTTGCGCGGCGCCATGATCGGAGGCGCGCGCATGGACGCCGGGTATCTGGCGCCACACGTGCGGGTGTTGCTCGGCGCGTCATATACGCGCTCGCGGTTCACCGACCGGGCGGTGGCGCGGCTCAACCGGCAGCTGCTCAAATTGGTCACTGATCCCGATTCGAATTCGACCATTGACGTGGGACGGGTCCACCTATCCGACTTCATCGCCGACCTCGACCTGCAGTACGTCTTCAATGACGGACAGCCGGTGAGCGCCGTGCTGGGGCTGGGGGGTGGCGTACACATCCGGGAAGGGAGCGGGCGGGCCATCAACGGGACGTTCATTCAGGACGCGCTCAGCGGCGTGGCGCCGGCGCTCAACGCCACCGCCGGGATGGAGGTGGCCCTGGCCCCGGCTTGGCGGCTCACCGGTGAGCTGCGCGGCACCCTGCTGAGCGACTATTCGCAGTTTTCGGCGCGCGTCGGGTTCATGTACCGCCTCCCCGCGGGTCGCGGCCGGCGGTGAGCGATCCGGTCCGCGTCGCCGTCGTGGGGGCGGGGAGTGTCGCGCAGGTGGCGCATCTCCCGGTCCTGCGGAAGATCGCCGGCATCGAGATCGCCGCGATCTGCGACAACGACCTCCCCAAGGCGCAGGCGCTGGCCGCGCGCTTCGATGTGCGGGAGACCTACGACGACATCGAAGAAGTGCTGAAGTACGCCCATCCGGACGTAGTCGTGGTGTGCACGCCCAACCATCTGCACGAGATCCACGCCGTGGCGGCTCTGTCGGCGGGCGTCAACGTGCTGTGCGAGCGGCCCCTCGCCATGAGCGCCGACGGCGTGGAGCGCGTGCTCAAGGCGGCGGAACGCTACGGCAAACGCGTCATGGTGGCGATGAACCACCGCTTCCGCAGCGACGTCCAGGCGGTGCGCGGCTTCCTGGCCGGCGGCGAGCTGGGGACGATCGACATGCTGCGCGGCGGCTGGTTCACGTTCCAACCCTCGGCGGCGCGGCAGCAGCTCGGCTGGCGCCTGCGGCGCGCCGAGGCGGGTGGCGGGGCGATGCTCGACCTGGGTTTGCCGCTGATCGATTTGGGGTTGTGGCTCGCAGGGTGGCCGATCCCCAAGCGCGTCTCCGCCCAGCTGGTCGGCGGCGGCCGCGACGGCGTGGAAGAGATGGGGATGGCGATGATCGTATGCGAGAACGGCCTGTCGATCGGCATCGCGGTGAGCTGGCGCCACCTGGGTGGCGGGGAGCGGTTCTGGTTCGAGATGGTGGGGCGCAAGGGTACCGCGGCGATCGCCCCGCTGCGGGTCTACAAGGAGCTGCATGGGGCGCCCACCGACGTCACGCCCACCGGGGCGAGCGGCCGGGAGACGCCGTTCATCCAGTCGTATCGCGCGGAGTGGACCTACTTCCTCGCGGTGATCCGCGGCGAAGTGAACGCTCCGCCGCCGAAGGATCAGCTGCTGCTGCACCGCGTGCTCGAGGCCGTGTACCGCTCCGCCGACGAAGGCCGCGACCTCCTGTTGTGAGTCTCTCTTCCCGCCGCGGCTGGCTGCTGGTCGCGCTTGGCGCCGTCGCGCTTGCGGGGTGTTATCCTCCGTTCCCCCTCCCGTTTCTCAGCTTCGTCGCGCTCGTCCCACCCGCGTTGCTGCTGCTCGACACGGAAGGAAACCCGCGCGCCGCCTGGCGCTGGGGGTTCCGCTACGGTCTCATCGCCAACGCGCTGGTGCTGTACTGGATGGTGGTCGCGCTGTGGCACTTCACTCCATTCGCCGCGCTCGGCTACGCGATCACGGTGTATCTGCTCGGCGTCTTCATGGGCGGGCTGTTCTGGTTCGTCACCCGCGTGCGCAGCGTCTATCCGCGGCTGCCGCTGTTCCTGGTATTTCCGCTGGCGTGGACCACGCTCGAGTGGGCGGTCGGCCACCTGGGCGATGTCGCGTTTCCCTGGCTCGGACTCGGCACGTCGCTCGCCGACGGCAGGGTGCTGGTGCAGTGGGCCGACATCGCCGGCGCGCGTGGGGTGACGCTGTGGCTGGTGTGGTGCAACGTGCTCGTGGCGATGGCGATTGGCGGTCAGGGGTTGGTGGGGGCACCACGCTACGTCCGGCGTCTCGTCCCGGTGGCGCTCACGGTGGTGGCTGCATGGGGGTACGGCGCATGGCGCGAGCGGACGCTGCCGCTGCGCCCCGTGGGGACGATCACCCTGGTGCAGCCGAATATCGGCTTCGACGAAAAATGGGATCCCGCCATCGCCGACACCGAGGTCGGCTTGCTGATTGGTCTGTCGCGGACCGCCACGACCGGCGTGCGGCCGGGCCTCGTGGTGTGGCCCGAAGCGGCGGTGCCCGGCTACTTCGTCGAGCACCCCGACTGGCAGGCCCGGATCGGCGCGTTTGCGGCCGAACGGCGCATTCCGGTGCTGACCGGCGTGGTGCACGTGCAGTTCCACGACAAGGGATACACCGCCTACAACGCCGCCTTGATGTTCGACACGCTGGGACAGTGGCGGCCGCACGGCGTGTACGAGAAGCACTACCTGGTACCGGTCGTCGAGCGCGTGCCGTTCGTGCCGGTGGCGTGGTTTCGCGCCCTTCCGGGCCTGGGCCGCTGGTCGGGCGGCTTCGGACGCGGTGACTCGCTGCCGCTGTTTCCGACGTCGCTGGGGCGCGCCGGCGTCGTGGTGTGTTACGAGTCGGCGTTCGAAGATCTGGCGCGGCGGTATCGGGCGGCGGGCGCTGATTTTCTCGTCAACATCACGAACGACGCCTGGTTCGGCCACACCGCGGCTCCCTATCAACACGAGTCCCATCTCGTGTTGCGGGCGATCGAAACGCGCATGGGCATCGCGCGTGGCGCCAACGACGGCGTCTCGGAATTCGTCGACCCGCTGGGACGTGCCACAGATCAGTCCGAGCTGGAAACGCAGGCCGTCGTGACGGGGCGGCTGCTGACGAGCGACGTGCGGCCGCTGTACGTCCAATGGGGCGACTGGGTGGGGCGGGTGGCGGTGATCGGGACGGTGGTGATGATCGGGGGCCTGCTCGTTCACAGGTTGCGGCACCCTACATGAAATTGCGGATCGCGGATTTCGGGTTGCGGAATGAAAACGCGAGATTTGTGCTCGCAACTCCCAGGTTGCAATCCGCCCGCAATCCGCATTCCGCAATCGCCTCATGAGAGTCGGCGTCGACGTCGGCGGCACGTTCACCGATCTCGTCGCCATCGCGCCCGATGGCATGCTGGACATCCGCAAGGTGCTGAGCACGCCCCACGACCCGTCCATCGGCCTGTTCGAGGCGTGCGACACCCTCGCCGTGCCGCCTGGGGCCGCGATCGAGCTGCTGGTGCACGGCACCACGATCGCGACCAATGCGCTGCTCGAGCGCGGCGGCGCGCGTACCGCACTGGTCACGACCGCCGGCTTCGAGGATCTCCTCTGGCTGAGGCGCCAGGACCGCGCCGCCCTGTACGATCTCGGTCTGGATCATCCCCCGCCGCTGGTGCGTCGCGAAGACGTCGTCGGCACGACCGAGCGCGCCGGCCCCGACGGTGTGATCACCCCGCTCGTCGACGAGGAGGTGGAGCGCGTGGTCGCGGCAGTGCGCGCCACCAATCCCGAGGCGGTCGCCATCGTCTTTCTGTTTGCTTTTCGCTATCCCGGGCACGAGCGCCGCGTCGCGGCCGCGCTGCGCGCCGCCCTGCCGCGCACTCCCGTGGTCGCGAGTCACGAGGTGTTGCCGCTGTTCCGCGAGTACGAGCGCTGCGCCACAACGTCGGCGGAAGCCTATCTGCGGCAGCTCGTAGCCGGCTATGTGACTCGGGCTGAAGCGGCGGCGGCGTCGCGCAACATCACCACGTTCCGGTTGATGACGTCGGGCGGCGGAACCGTCTCCGCCGGCGTCGCGGCGCAGTCCGCGGCCTCGCTCGCGTTGTCGGGCCCGGTCGGCGGCGTCGTGGGCGCGCGGGTGCTCGGCGCCGTCGTCGGCCATGCCGACCTGCTCACCCTCGACATGGGCGGCACCAGCGCCGACGCGAGCCTGGTGCTGGGAGGGGAAGCGCGCGAGGAGGGTTCGACGGTCGTCGGTGGCGTGCCGCTCGCCGTACCCGCCGTCCTGATCGAGACGGTCAGCGCCGGCGGCGGCAGTATCGCCTGGGTGGATGATGCCGGGGCTTTGAAGGTCGGGCCCCGGAGCGCCGGTGCACTGCCAGGGCCGGCGTGCTTCGGGCGAGGCGGCACGGAGCCGACGGTGACCGACGCGTGTCTCATGCTGGGATGGCTCGATCCCGACTGGGCCCTCGCCGAGACGGTGCACCTCGACGCGGCGGCGGCGGAGCGTGCCCTCGAACCAATGGCCCGGGGGTTCG
>DATLVL010000167.1:0-4006 GCA_035577525.1 Gemmatimonadales bacterium
GAGCGGCGCCTCACGCTCCCCGGCGTCGTGATTCAGACGGAGCCGAAGCGCTATTACCCCGACAGCGCTGCCGTCGCGCACGTCGTCGGCATGGTGGGGGAAGTCACGGAACAGGATATGGCCGGCCCGCGCAGTGCCCCGCTGCGGGTCGGCACGCTGGTGGGGAAGGACGGCCTCGAGCGCTCCTACGACGACACGCTGCGTGGCCAGGATGGAGAAAAGTTCGTCGAGGTGAGCGCCCTGGGATACGTGGTGCGGGAGAACGCGGCGCCCGACCTGATGCCTGTGGCAGGAGCATCGCTGCAGACGACGCTGGACCTCGATCTGCAGCGCTACGCCTCACGCGTCTTTCCGGCCGGCATGAGCGGCGCGATCGTCGCGCTCGATCCGACGACCGGCGGGATTCTCGCCCTCTACAGCGCGCCGGGCTACGACCCCAACGCGTTCGTGGGCGGTGTGTCGGCCGATTACTGGCGCGACCTGAACCTCAGCGCCGCGCACCCGCTCTTGAACCGTGCCATCCAGGCGCGCTATCCGCCGGGCTCCACGTGGAAGCTCGCCGTCGCGGCCATGGCGCTGCGCCGCGGCGTGGCGACCATGAACACCCGCATGCCGATTCCGTGCCGCGGGGGGCTGCAGTACGGCAATCGGTTCTTCCATTGCTGGACCCCGCTGGGACACGGCAGTCTCACCCTCCAGCAGGCGATCGCCCAGAGCTGCGACGTCTATTTCTATCAGCTGGGGTTGAAGTTGGGCCTGACCTCGCTGCTCGAGGATGCCAACGAGTGGGGTTTCCGGGCGCGCACCGGCGTCGACCTGCCGGGTGAGCTGCAACCGATCTTTCCGAGCGGCCCGGAATACTTCGACCGCGTGTACGGGCCGCGGCGCTGGAGCACGGGCGTGGTACTGAACCTCGCGATTGGGCAAGGCGAGAACACGCAAACGCTGTTGAATATGGTCCGGCTCTATCAGATGCTGGCGGGCGACGGCAAGTCCCGCACGCCGTATCTCGTGCGTCCCACCTCCGAGCCGCAGTACGATTTCAAGCTGACGTCGGACCAGCTGGCCGCGCTGCGTCAGGCAATGGTCAACGTGGTGGAGCAGGGCACCGCCCGCGGCTCGCGTCTGTCCGATCTCAAGATCGCCGGCAAGACGGGAACCGCGCAGAACTCTCAAGGGGCGAACCACGGCTGGTTCATCGGCTTTGCTCCTGCGGACAACCCGCAGATCGTCGTTGGCGCGGTGCTGGAATTCGGCCGGCACGGTACCGCTGCCGCTCCGATCGTGGTGCGGGTCATCGCGCACTACCTCGGCGCCGATACGACCGCCGCCCGCTACCAGTTCGTCCTGCCGAACGACAGCACGGCGACGCCCGCCGACAACCCGATCCTGGGCGCGCCCCCCGCCGACTCCCTGCCGGTCGACAGCACGAGTGCTCCGGAAATTCCGTAAGCTCGACCGCCCGCTGGTGTTGGTGGTGATCGCGCTGGCGACGTACGGGCTCCTGACGCTGTACTCCGCGGGGCGCACCGACGTCGTGACCATCGTCGCGACCATCTGGGAGCGGCAGATCGCGTGGCTCGTGCTCGGGATCATAGGTGGGGTGTTGGTCTACCGCGCTTCGCCGCGGCTGCTCGAATGGGCCGCCCCCTACGTCTACGGCATCACTGTGTTCGTGCTGCTGTTGACGCTGGTGTTCGGGTCAGGTGCGGGGACGGCGGCGGGAACCAGGTCGTGGATCACGATCGCCGGCCATCGCCTGGGACAGCCCGCCGAGCCGGCCAAGCTGGCCGTGATCCTGATGCTGGCGCGCTGGCTCGCCGATCGCCGCGAGCCTCCGGCCTCGCTGCGCGACCTCGTGTACCCGGGGGTCATCACCTTCATCCCGTTTCTGCTGGTCGTGCTGCAGCCCGATCTCGGCAGCGCGCTCGTGTTCATCGCGATTCTCTTCGCCATGCTGTATTGGTCGGGGGCGCGCCCGGCGCTGCTGCTCCTCCTGCTCTCGCCGGCGATCGGATTGTCGGTGGCATTTTCGACGGCTGTCTGGGGCGCCTGGATCGTGATGCTGTTCCTGCTCGTGTTGTACGTGCGCCCGTATCTGTGGGAAGGGCTGACGGTGATGCTGGCGAACGTGGTCATGGGCGTCATCGCGCTGCCGTTCTGGCGCCACCTGGCACCGTACCAGCAGAACCGCCTGCTGGCGTTTCTGAACCCGGAAGTCGACCCGCGCGCCACGGGCTGGCACATCATTCAGTCGAAAGTCGCCATCGGATCCGGCGGGTGGTTCGGTAAGGGATTTACGCTGGGGACGCAGAAGCGACTCGCGTTCCTGCCGGCGCAGCACACCGACTTCATCTTCCCGATCGTGGGAGAGGAGCTGGGATTCGCCGGTGTCATCGTGGCGCTGGCGCTGTTCACCTCGCTGCTGTTGGTCCTGTTGCGGGTGGCACGGCGGGCGACCGATCCGTTCTCGAGTTTCTGCGTGTTCGGTATCGCGGGGTTGTTCTTCGCCCATATCCTGGAAAACGTGGGGATGGCGGTGAATCTCCTGCCGGTGACGGGCATCCCGCTGCCGTTCTTTTCGTACGGCGGATCATTCCTGCTCAGCTGCTGCCTCTGCGTCGGCATCGTGTTGCGGGTCGCATTCGAGTCGCGCCAGTCCGGCTATGCCGACTTGGGGCAATGAGTTACGGGCCAAGGACTAGCGCCACCGGGAATGGTCGGCGAAATTGGGGCCTTCCGCACCCCGACCCCATGAATGGCTTGGTTCAAAAAAGAACGTAAGCCCCGCACGACTTCCGAGCGCGTAAAGCTGGAGATTCCGGCCGACGCGTGGGAGAAGTGTGAGGAATGCGGCCACATCGACATCAAGGAGCGGTTCGTCCGCGCCTTGAACGTTTGCCCCAACTGCGGCGCCCACCGGCGGATCAGCGCACAGGAATACATCGACCTGCTGGTCGATGAAGGGTCGTGGCACGAGCTCGACGAGAAGCTCCGCTCGGCCGATCCGCTGCGGTTCGAGAACTACCGCGAGCGCATGCAGGCCGCCGTCAAGAAGGCGGGGCCGCTCGAGGCGATTCGCACCGGCATCGCCCGGCTCGACGGACTCCCCATCAACCTCGGCGTCATGGACTTTGCGTTTATGGGCGGCTCGATGGGGTCGGTGGTGGGCGAGAAAGTGGCGCGCCTGGCGCGCCGCTCGATCGACCGCCGCGCTCCGCTGATCATCGTGGCGGCATCGGGCGGCGCCCGCATGCAGGAAGGGGTGCTGTCGCTGATGCAGATGGCCAAGACCTCGGTGGTCATCGCCGAATTGGCGTCGCACGGCGTTCCCTTCGTGTCGATTCTCACCAATCCGACGACCGGCGGCGTCTCCGCGTCCTTCGCGATGCAGGGCGACGTGATCATGGCCGAGCCGGGGGCGGTGGTCGGGTTTGCAGGGCCGCGGGTGATCAAGCAAACGATCGGGCAGGATCTGCCGCAGGGCTTCCAGACCGCGGAGTTCCTGCTGGAGCACGGCATGCTCGACGCGGTGGTTCCCCGCAGCGAGCTGCGCGAAACGACGGCGCAGCTGCTCCGCCACATGGCCGGCCGGGCGCCGGTGGAGGCCGGCGACTGAGTCGGTGGTCCTTCCGGGACGCCTGCCGCTATCTCTTTCCCCGACAAGCCGGGCGGATCAAATGGAGCCTCGAGCCCACCCTGGCGCTGCTCGAGGCGATCGGACATCCGGAGCGGCAGTTTCCTTCGATTCACGTGGCGGGGACGAACGGCAAGGGCTCGACCTGCGCCTTCCTCACGGCGGCGCTGCGCGCGCGCGGCTATCGCGTCGGCCTCTACACCTCCCCGCACCTCGTCGACGTGCGCGAGCGCGTGCTCGTCAACGGCGAACCGATGAGCGAGACGGCGTTCGCCGAGTGGACGGCGTTGCTCGAGCCGCACATCGAGCGCACCGAGGCGAGTTTCTTCGAGGCGATGACAGCGATCGGGTTCGCCGACCTCGCATCGC
>DATLVL010000168.1:0-3104 GCA_035577525.1 Gemmatimonadales bacterium
CTCGTGGTGGTGAGCACGCACGCCGGGACGGAGTTCGCCGAGCAGCCGGACAAGGGGCTGCGCCGCTTGTTCAAGGGCGCCATCGATGCGGGAGCGGACATTTGTCTCGGCCACCACCCGCACGTGTTGCAGCCGGTCGAATGGTATCGCGGCAAGCCGATCGTGTACTCGATGGGGAATTTCATTTTCCGTCAGGGCGCGCCCTGGACCGGACTGTCGGGTGTGTTCGAATTCACCGTGCGCCAGGGCGGCGCGATTTCGCTCGCCTTGCGCCCGGTGCGCGCCGGTTACCAGGCGAAGCTGGTCAGAGGCGCGGCCGCCGACAGCGTGCGCCGCCGCGTCGGAGTGACCCGGGCCGCCACCGCACCGATCTCGAGAGGTCCATGAGCACCACCTCGCTCGCATTCCTGAAGCGCCTGCTGGATTCTCCCGGCCCGTCGGGATTCGAGACCGGCCCGGCCCGCGTGTGGCGGGAAGAGGTGAAGACCTTCGCCGACGAAGTGCGCGCCGACGCGCACGGCAACTCGGTCGCGGTGGTGAACCCCAAGGGGTCGCCGCGGCTCATGCTCGCCGGCCACATCGACGAGATCGGCCTGCAGGTCACCCACATCGACGACGAGGGATACCTGTACTTCGCCGGGATCGGCGGCTGGGATTCCCAGGTCCTCGTGGGACAGCGGGTGCTGGTGGTCGGCCCCAAGGGTCCGGTGAAGGGCGTGATCGGCAAGAAGGCCCCGCACCTGATGAAGAAGGACGAATTCGAGAAGGTCAGCCAGATCACCGACCTGTGGATCGACATCGGCGCGGCGACCCGCGCCGAGGCGGTCGAGCGCGTGCACGTGGGCGATCCAGCGGTGGTCGACGCGGAGGCCATCGAGTTCGCGGGCGACCGCATCGTCTCGCGCAGCATCGACAACCGCATCGGCGCCTACGTCGTCGCCGAGGCGCTGCGGCTGCTCGCCAAGGAGCGGCCGTCGCATGCCGCGGTATTCGCCGTCGCGACGACGCGGGAGGAGATCGCCTACACCGGCGGCGGTGCGCGCACCAGCGCCGTCGGGATCGATCCGCAGGTGGCGCTGGTGGTCGACGTGACGCACGCGACCGACTGGCCGGGAGCGGACAAGAAGCAGGGCGGCGACCACAAGCTGGGCGGCGGCCCGGTGTTTTCGCGCGGCTCGGCGGTCAGCAGCCTGGTGTACGACCGGCTGGTCTGCTGCGCCGACGAAGCCCGGATCCCCTATACCGTCCAGGCGGCGCCGCGCGACACCGGCACCGACGCCGATGCCATTCACAACGCGCTGCGCGGCATCCCGACCGGCCTCGTGTCGGTGCCGAACCGCTACATGCACAGTCCCAATGAAATGGTGTCGCTGGTCGATGTGGATCGGGCGGCGCGGCTGCTCGCGGCTTTCGCCCGGAAACTCACGCCGGACGTGAGCTTCATCCCCTCTTAGAGCTTACGAACGCTGCCTCGCGTTGAGCTCGGTCAACGCCTGTTGCACCGCCGCGCGCACCTGCTTGTCGCCGTCCGACGCAAAACTCTGCAACGTACCGATCGCCGCGGGAGTGCCGGCCACGCGCAGCGCCTCCACCGCCGTCACCCGCAGCGCGCTGGGCTTGCGGTTGAACAACTTGCCCGACGGCTGGGCGAGCTTGATCAGCGCCTGCACCGCGTCGGGGCTGCCGATGCGGCCCAGCGCGAAAATCAGCTCGCGCACGACTTCCGGGTCCTTCTCTTCCTCGAGCGCCACGACGAGCGGCATCGCCAGCGCGCTGGCCTTGCGCCCACCGACCCCCAGCGCTGCCTGACGCCGCACATCCGCTGAGGAATCGCGCAGCGCGCGCCGCAGCGGCTCTGCGGCGCTGCGCGTGCCGATCTTGGCGAGCGCCAACGCCACCTGGCGGCGCACCCGCTCGTCGTCGTGATCGAGCTGTTTCGTCAGCGCCGGCACCGCCGCCTCGAGCGCCAGCTCCCCCACCAGGTCCGCGACGTTGCGCACGACGAACCATTGCGGGTGGCCGAGCATGTGGACCAGCTGATCCTGGCCTTCCTTGCCGTCCTTCAACGCCTGAATCAGCGCGTTGAACACCCCGCGGCGCTCGGTAACCGTGTTCGAAGTGGTGAGCAGGTCGAGCAGCACCTCCACTCCGTCCGGGCCCGCCCGTTGCAAGACGGCCCCCGCCGCGTCCTCGAGATGCGGCACTTGCACCAGCTTGCTCAGTCCGTCGAGCATCTGCTTCGTGATCATGCGACGCAGCGCGATGCCGTATTGGCGGCGCACCGCCACGTCCTCGACGCGCTGCTCCACTCGCACGACGCTGTACACGATCTGCATCGCTTGCTCGATTTTGCCCTGGCGCATCACCATCTCGACCTGGCGGTTCAGCACCGACAGCATCTCTCCCGCATGCGGCGTCGCGGGATTGGCCTCGAGCGTGCTGAGCATGTCGGCCGTGTCCTTCGACAACGCTTCCCGCAGGGCGAAGAGTGGTGAAGCCGCTTCCCGGGCGATCTCCGGCGTGGCTGGGGCGGTTGGCTCCTCGGCCTCTTCTTGCGGTGCGTCGCCGAACTGGGGAGGCGCAACACTCCCCGAGTGAAGGTGCACTCGCGGCGTCGGCGGCGGCGGCGGCGGGGGCGCGGGCGTGTGCGGCACCGGGGGCGGTGGCGTCGCGGGAGTGAAGGTCGGAGCGGCGGAATCCGCCGTCCGGTTGGGCGGAGGTGGCGGCGGAGGCGGCGGTGGCGGCAGCGTTCCCTGCTCGGGCGCGACCGATTCCAGCGGCGTCGACGGTAGCCCCGGAGGCGGAATATCGCCCGACTGCCGTGGTATGATCGCCTGGGACGGTGTCGCCGCCTCCGGCACCGGCAGCGCCTCGGAGGGCTGGGCGAGATTCTGCTCTACCGCTTCTACGCCGTCCGCACCGGCCACGGGCGCGCTCTTCAGATCCTTAATCGGCTCCCCGCGCAGTACCCCGCGCGATCCGAGGTCCCGCGTTGCTGCCCCGGCGGCCGCCGCGGGGTGCCCACCTTCCAGAGGCTCATCGAGCGCCGAGAGCACGACGGACACGCGATCCGCTCCCGATGAGCGCAGCCGCGCCGCGAGGTC
>DATLVL010000169.1:0-2234 GCA_035577525.1 Gemmatimonadales bacterium
CTCGGTACACGGCGCCGGGATCATGAGCCCTGCGGTTCCAGCGCGCTCTTCTGGTCGAGGTACAGCAAAAAGCCGATCGACGGCCCGATCACGAGTACGACGACACCGGCGACGACCGTGAGCAGGACCTCCGTGCCGAGCGGCGCCGCCGCCTGGTCGATGGTCAGGCGGCCAGGCAGCAGGTAGGGCGACTGGGCCATCCCCCAGGCCGCGACCAGCGAGCCCACGGCGGCGACCGTGAGCACGCGGTACCACGCAAACCACCGCCGCCAGACGAGAAACGCGACGGTGGGCGTCAGGACCATAACGACCGCGACGAGCAGGACAGCCGGAAAGGAGACCATCGACGTCAACAGCTCGCGGCGCTCGACCGCGATCGCCGCCAGAGCGCCGGTGCCGACGACGATAAGCGCGCCTGCCGCGATGATGGTCCTCGTCCTGAAGTACTCGACCAGCTCCGCGGCCTGCTCGCGGCGAGCGTCGCCGATGAGGAAAGCCGCACCGCTCAGCGCGGTGGCGCAGACCGAGACGAGGCCGAAGGCGACGGACATCGGGCTCACGCTCGCGTCCCACGCGCTCACGCCCGGAGCGCCGACGCGCCCCGATGCGATTGCGCCGAGGCTCATCGCGAAGAAGATGGGGGTCACCACCGACGAGATCCCGAACACGTAGTCGGCGATCCGGTGGTCGCGCGGGTTCTCGGCGACGTGGCGGAAGGCGAAGAACGCACCACGAAGGATGAGCCCGATCAGCGCCACGCTGTAGAGGGGATAGAGGCTGAGGAACACCATCTCGAAGAGCGTGGGGAAGCCGGTCCAGCAAAGGACGATCGCCAGCACAAGCCAGACGTTGTTCACCTCCCACACGGGGGCCATCGAACGGTCGATGAGCTCCCGCGCGCGGCGGCCGCGCTCGTCGCCTCCGGCGAGCAGGTCCCAGATGCCCGCCCCGAAGTCGACGCCGCCGGCGGTGCTGTAGGCGGTCACCGCCAGCAGCATCATCGCGGCGATGACGTAGGCGAGGGTGACGTTCATTCGATGCCTCGCGTTCTGGGCGCGTAGGGCAGGCCGCGGCCGCCGATGACCTCTGTGCTGCCGGCTTCGTCCTCGCGCCGCCACCGACGCGACAGCTTGAGCAGCAACGTGATGAAAAAGAAGGCGATGGCGGCATAGACGACGAGCAGCGTCCCGAGCATGGCCCAGACAAAGACGGGCGACGCGTCCGTGACCGCGTCCGCGACGCGCATAGCGTCGTACACGATCCATGGTTGGCGCCCCACCTCGGTGGTCACCCAGCCGCTCTCCACAGTGATGTAAGCGCCCACGCCCGCAAGCGCCGCCAATCGGTAGAACCAGAGCGACTCCGGCAGCCGCCGGCGCGGGATGAGCACCGCGAAGTACCAGACAGTGAGCAGGAGCGCGGCGCTCCCGAGCCCGACCATCAGGTCGAAGGACAGGTGGGTCAGGTTCGACTCGATGGCGTCCGGCCGCGAGTTCTCAGCGAAGCTCGACAGCCCGCGCACGACAGTGGAGGGCGATAAGCCGACGAGAATCGAATCCAGCGACGGGATGGCGATGCCGAGGTGCACGTTGCCACTCGAGTCGATCAAGCCGCCGATGACCTCGGGGTTGTTCGAGCGCGTCCGCCATGTGATCTCCATGGCGGCGAACTTGGCGGGCTGATCGAACGTGAGGGCACGTGCCGAGAGGTCGCCGACGACCCACTGCACGGGCGCGAGCGCCGCGGCGATCGTGAATGGAACGCCGAACGCGAGGCGCTGGTAGTGATCGCGACGGCCGCGCAGCCATGCGACCGCGTAGATCGAAGCCACCGCGAACCCGGCTGTGAGGTAGATCGCGATCGTGAAATGCCAGAACTCGTAGGTCAACGCCTTGGTGAAGAGGGCGGCCCAGACGTCGACGTCGAGCGCGCCGTTGGGCTGCAGGGTGATGCCGCCGGGGGTGTTCATCCAGGAATTCGCGGCGAGCACGCCGAAGGCTCCTAGCAGGCCCGCAGGCGGCAGCACCAGCCCGAGGAGGAAGTGGGTGCGGGGACGCAAGCGGTTCCAGCCGTACAGGTAAATGCTGATGAAGATTGCCTCGAGGAAGAACGCCCAGCCCTCGATGGCGAAGCCGAGCCCGAAGGCCGCGCCGAACCGGCCGAGCATCCTGGGCCACAGGATCCCGAACTCGAACGACAGGATCGTGCCCGTGACGGCGCCGACCGCGAATTGC
>DATLVL010000170.1:0-2155 GCA_035577525.1 Gemmatimonadales bacterium
CGGTGGGCCCCGAGTGTGAGCTGTTGCGCCCCTCCACCCAGTGGTCCGGCGTGCGCTCCCGCCATAGCTCCAGCGCCTGCACGAAGGCGGCGGCGGAAGCATAGCGGCTGCTCTGGGTGTATACCGTGGGGTCGTCGTAGCGTCCGAACGACACGGTCGCGACGGGTTCGCCGGTCTGGTTGAAAACCAACGAAGCCGGGCCGACAGCGAACTCGTAGCTCCCCGGCGTGAGCGTCACACTCACGGCGACGGTACAGCTGTCACAGAGCAGGGTGTCGTTGCGCGAAACGATGCTGTGTGGAGAGAAGTTGATCGTTGCGAACAGCGTGTTGACGCTGTCCGAGTACCTGATGGTACAGGTGGACAACACATTGTTATGAAATGCGCAGATGGTGGGATTGGCGGGCGGGGTGGAATCGAAGCGCGCCAGCGCCAGCAGGGCGGTGCGGGGCAGGCCGGTGTCGACACCGGTCGTCCCCCCGCCGCAGGCGGCCAGCGCCACGCTTGCTGCCGCCACCAGCCGCCGCGTAGCTTGGCGGCCCTGCGTCTCCTGCCGTTGGCGCTCGTGCTCCTCACCCTTCCGGCGGTCGGCCGTGCGCAACAGTGGAATAGCCCCGAGGCGCGCGCCCTTGCCGACCGCGCGATCACGCGGCGTGTCGGCGCCGCGGCCGACACCTCGCTCCACGATTACCGGGCCCAGGCGCATGGCTTTCTCTTTTTCCTCGGTGCATTCGGTGAGGGATTGATGGAGCCACCCCGCCTCATCAAGGCGGATCAACTCGAATTGGAAGTGTACTGGAGGTCCCCCGGCGCCAGCAAGCAGCGCATCATCGGCTGGCGCGATCGCGCCGAGCTGCCCACCGACATCGTGTACCACCAGGATCACCTCGGCATCATCCAGAACGGCTTCGGCAAGAGCATCCGGCTGGGCGACGGCGACGAGGTTCAGGATGTCCCGCATCCGCTCGCGGCCGGGGGACCGCTGTTGTACGACTACGCGACCGGTGACACGCTCACGTTGACCTTGCCCGAGCGTCAGGTCCGCGTCGTGCAGCTCGCGTTCCGTCCCAAGGAGTTTCACGCCTCCCGCATCGTCGGCACGGCATACCTCGACCTGGCGTCGGCCGATCTGGTGCGGCTGGAGTTCAACTTCACCACCGCCGCGTATCGCGATCCATCGCTCGAGGACGTGAGCGTCGTGCTCGACAACGCGCTCTATGCCGGGCGCTGGTGGCTGCCGCGCCACCAGGAGATCGAAATCCGGCGCCACGCCATGATGCTCGACCTGCCGGCGCGTGGCATCATCCGCGGCCGCTGGAACGTGGACAACTACCAGTTCAACAGCGGACTCGCCGCCGCATGGTTCACAGGACCCGAGATCACCGTCGCGCCACAGGCGGAGCGCGACTCGTTCCCCTGGCGCAACAGCCTCGACTCCGCCGAGGGCCCCGTGTCCGAGCCGGTGCGCCAGAACGACCTCGCGGCGCTGCGCGCCGAGATCGCGCAAGTCGCCGGACGCCATGCGCTGAGCAGCTGGCGCAAGAATGGCGTCGCGGTACGGAGCCTGAGCGACTTGCTGCACGTCAACCGCGTGCAAGGCGTGGTGCCGGGCGCGGGGTGGGTGTGGCGGGGAAACGATGGAGCGCTCGAAGCACGCCTGCGCGCGAGCTACGGCTTCGCCGACCGGAATGTCGACGGCACACTCTCCCTGCGCGTCGCGCTCGGCGCGCGGCGGGTGACGGCCGAGGCGTACCGCGAAGTGCGCGACGTCGCCGACCACCCGATCGTGTCCCCGGTCATGAATTCGATCGCGGCGCAGGAGTTCGGCGACGACTACGGCGACTACTATCTCGCCCAGGGCGGCGGCGTCACGCTGCGGCACGCCATCGGCGTCCGCGGCGAGTGGAGCGCCGGCGTGGTGCGCGAGCGTCCCACCAGTCTGGCAGTGCGCATGGCGCCGGCCACCGGCACGTTCCGGCCCAATCCCGCCCTCGGCGGTCCGGCGCTCGATCTGATTCAGCTGCATCTGCGCCGCAAGAGCGAGGGCTTCGCGGTGCGGCGCGACGTGCACGCCGAGCTGGTGTTCGAGGCGGGCGCGCCCGACGGCGGCACAACGTACGCGCGCGTCGCGGGTGAGGGCCATCTGCTCCTGCCG
>DATLVL010000171.1:0-2395 GCA_035577525.1 Gemmatimonadales bacterium
TGGTGGGACCAAGAAGATGAATACGGGCCGCTCGCCAGCGACCAGTCGCTGGAGCGCAGTGACACCGCGGGGATCAATCATCTGGTGATGGGTCCGTGGTATCACGGCCAGTGGTTCGGAGATTCCGGCACGCAGCTCGGCAACGTGCACTTCGACCGGGCCACCGGCGTCGATTTCCGCGCGCTGCAATCGAAGTGGTTCGCCTATTGGTTGAAGGGCGAGGGCGACGGCAAGTTCGCCGAGGCGACGCTGTACGACGCCGGCACCAACGAGTGGCGCACGTTCGACACGTGGCCGCCCCAGGGGGCAGCGCATCGCAACCTGTATTTCCGCGAGAACGGGACGTTGTCGTTCGATCCGCCCACGGCCGCCGCGGGCGCCGATCAATACGTGTCCGATCCCGCCCATCCGGTGCCGTACCGGCCACGGCCCGTGGAGCGCACCTATTCGCCCACGTCGCGCTGGCGGCGCTGGGAGACCGAGGATCAGCGCTTCGTCGACGGCCGCCCCGACGTGCTCACCTGGCAGACAGGCCCCCTGGAAAAGGACGTCACGCTGGCGGGAAACGTGCGCGCGCACCTCTTTGCGGCGATCACGGGCAGCGACGCCGATTGGGTCGTCAAGTTGATCGACGTCTACCCTGACACGACTGCCGAACGCCCTACGATGGGAGGCTACGAGCTGATGGTGACCGGGGAAATCATGCGGGGCCGCTATCGCGAAAACTGGGAGCACCCCAAGGCGATCACCCCCAACGTCCCGCTTGCCTATGCGGTGGACCTGCACCAGCAGGCGTACACCTTCAAGAAAGGCCATCGCATCATGGTACAGGTGCAAAGCACCTGGTTCCCGCTCTACGACCGCAATCCGCAGACGTTCGTGCCGAACATCTTCCTGGCGCAGCCGGGAGATTACAAGGCACGCACGCACTCGATCCTGCGCACGGCGAAGAATCCGTCGAATGTGGAGGTGGATGTACTGAGCAACTGAGGTGGTGGAAGTAGCCTCACCCTAACCGCGACCACGCGATTCGTCGCCCTCCGTCCACACCACGAGACCGACGGCGGAAGCGGCGAGCACACCCGCGGCAGCGCCGATCAGCAAAACCTGGCCGATGCGATTCGCGACGAGCGCGGCGCCGAACGCCAGCGCGAGCGCCACGAACCCCTGAACGATCCACGTCACGACGCGCAGGCTGCGGCGGTCGAACGGAGTCGGTGCGACTGGTGGTAGTGTCGTCATAGCACATGGCAAAACGCGGCGCGGGGAACGGATGTTCCCCGCCGTATTGCAGCCCCGCTAACTCCAAGGATGGAAGGCTGCTACACGCGGCCCAGGCGCAGCGCCAGATCCCAGTGCACCGCTCGGCGCGTGTCGGGATCGCCCCACGCCGCGGTGAGTGCGCGCGCGAAGCCGGCGTAAGCATCGCCGCCACGCTCCCGCTCGATCGCCTGCACCGCCGACCACGTGCGCACGTATCCGAGCAATTGGGCCAACGACCACGTCGCCGTCATCGCGAACGCCGGAGGCTGGAGTTCCGGAAAGGGAAACGGGAGCGAGCGATATCCCTCCTCGACGATCCTGCGCTCCTGGGGCCAGAACCCCGCCAGCGTCTGCCAGTAGAACCGGTCCACGATCGCGATCAGATCCCGATCGACGTGCACCACGCCGTACGCCAGCAGCGCCACGAGGCCACCGGGTCGAACCACGCGACGCACTTCGGCGTAGTAACGCGCCAGATCGAACCAGTGCGCCGCCTGCGCGGCGACGGCCAGGTCTACCGATCCCGCCTCGAGCCCGCTCGTTTCGGCACTCGCCTGCCGGTACGCGACGCCGGGTTGTGCGCGCGCCTGCGCGATCTGATCGGCGCTCGGGTCGGTGGCGATCACGCTGGCGAAACGGACCGGCAACAGCGTCGAAAGCTGTCCCGACCCGCACCCCGCGTCCCACGCGACGTCGCGACGCGTCAACTGGTCGGCGAGATAGTCGACGACTGCGGGGGGATAAGTCGGCCGATGGGCGGCGTACGCAGACGCGACGCCGGAGAAATGATCCTTGAAGTCAGCGGATCCCAGTATCGAAATCCAATACGACGGAGGTCAGCGACTCCGACTTCACCGTCACCGTTTTCATCTGCCCCGGGACCACCGGCGCCGCGGAATCATGAACGATGCCGTAGATGCCGGCCGGCAGCCGCACGAAGAACGCGCCCGCCGTATCGGACCGGAAGCGCGCCACGAGCAGTCCCGTGTGCCACACCGAGAAGTCCGCGGCGAGCGGCGCCGTACAACCGAGCGTGGGCGCACACACCGGGCTCGTCGGGCTGCGCATCATATGGCCGTCGAGACCGGTGTCGAACGGCGCACCGCCGTTGCAGGCCACAGCGGAGGCCAGC
>DATLVL010000172.1:0-3867 GCA_035577525.1 Gemmatimonadales bacterium
GGTTCCGACCACTCCGACGCGCAAGGTGCGCAACGTCACACCAGTACTCCGCGCTGTGACGCCTCGATGAACCGCAGGAAGGTCTCGACTTCGGTGATGGTGGGGATCTCGGCGCGCGCCCGCGCCACTCCCTGGGTGATGGTGAGATGGGAGTTGAATACCAGCCGGTACGCTTTCTTGAGGGCCAGCTTTACGTCGGCGCCGAAGGCGGCGCGCTGCAAGCCCACCGAGTTGAGCCCGTAGAGGTGCAGCGGATTCCCGACCGCCTTGGTGTAGGGCGGAACGTCCTGGTTGACGCGCGAGCCGCCCCCGACGAACGCGTAGGTGCCGATGCGCACGAACTGATGGATCGGCACGAGGCCGCTCACGATGGCGCGATCGTCGATCGTCACGTGGCCCGCCATCTGAATCGAATTTGCGAGGATCACGTCGTCGCCGATCACGCAGTCGTGGGCGATGTGGACGTAGGTCATGATGAAGCAGCGCTTGCCGACCACCGTCTTACCGGTCGCCGGTGTGCCGCGATTGATGGTGCAGTACTCACGGATCGTGGTCTGGTCGCCGACCTCTACCCAGGTCTCTTCGCCGCGGTACTTCAGGTCCTGGGGATCGGCGCCGAGCACGCTGCCGTACCCGATCTTGACCTCAGACCCGATGCGGGTGTCGCGCTCGATCACGGCGTGGGCCGCGATCTGCGAGCGCTCGCCGACCGTGACGTTGGGGCCGACGATGGCGAAGGGACCGACCATCACATCCTTGGCGAGGTGCGCCGCCGGGTCGATCAGCGCGGTCCGGTGAATCACTTGTCCACCACCATCGCCATCATCTCCGCCTCGGCCACCACCTGGCCGTCCACGAACCCCTGCCCCTTCATGCGGCAGGTGCGGCCGCGGAAGGCCAGCATCTCGAGCTCGAAGCGGATCTGATCGCCCGGCAGCACCGGGCGGCGGAATTTCACGTTGTCGAGCGACATGAAGTACACGACCTTGTTCTCGACATCCTGCCCCTCAAAGTGGCTCAGCAGCAGCATCCCGCCGACCTGCGCCATCGCCTCGATGATCAGCACCCCCGGCATGATCGGGTGTCCGGGGAAGTGACCCTGGAAGAACGGCTCGTTGATCGTGACGTTCTTCACGCCGACGATACGGCGGTCGCCCTCGATCTCGAGGATGCGGTCGACGAGCAGGAACGGATAGCGGTGCGGCAGCACGTCCATGATGCGCCCGATGTCCATCGCCGGAACCCCGCTGCGCTGCGCGGCGCGCGCCATCGCGCGGGCGAGGGCGATGTTGCCCGCGTGGCTGGGGCGCGTCGCCACGACGTGCGCCCGGACCCGCGCGCCGGTGAGCGCCAGGTCGCCCACGATGTCCGCCGCCTTGTGACGCACGAACTCGTCGGGCCAGCGCAGCGTGCCGCCGTTCACAACGCCGCGCTCGTCGAGCACGATGGCGCTCGCCGTCGAGGCCCCCTTGATCAACCCCTTCGCTTGCAGCCCCGCAACTTCGCTGGTGAACCCGAAGGTGCGCGCTGGAGCCAGCTCGCGGGCGAAGGACTCGGCCGAGATCTGGTAGCTGCCCACCTGGCGCCCGATCAACGGATGCGGGAACTCGATCGTGACGGTGAGCTGGAACGACTTGCTCGGAGCGACGATGTAGCTCGCGTCGCCCTCGACCACGGTGAACGGCGCGCGCACGGTGAGCAGCGTCGGTTCACCGTCGACGGTGACGGGGCAGGCGTTGTGCAACGCGGTGAAGTAGGGCGCGACGCTGCCGTCGAGAATCGGCGGCTCGGGACCGGACAGCTCGACCAGGAGATCGTCGATCTCGTGCGCCGCGGCGGCCGCGAGAAGATGCTCCACGGTGTGGATCGTCGCCTCGCCATGGCCGATCGCGGTGCGGCGCTCCAGCGCGACCACCTCCGACAGGCGCGCCGGCACTTCCGGCGTTCCGGCGAGATCGGTGCGGCGGAACACGATGCCCCGCCCCGCGGCGCCGGGACGAAACACCGCGCGCGTCGTGGCGCCGGTGTGCAGCCCGGTGCCCTGCACGGTGGCTTCGCGCTCGATGGAGCGGCGTTTAGCCGGCGTCGCCATGCCCCGTCCGGTCGAGCCCGCGATACAGCGCGGCGGTGGCCCGCAGCACGTCGCGGTGCGGGCGCGCCGGCGTGCCCCACACGGTCGCCCCCGGCGCGACATCCCCGATCACCCCCGCCTGAACCAGCACGCGCGCCCCCCGCCCGATGGTACAGTGATCCGAAATCCCGACCTCGCCGGCGATCACGACATCGTCCTCGATGCGGCACGAGCCGGCGATGCCGGCGAGGGCCAGGATCATGCAGCGTTTCCCGACGTGCACATTGTGCGCGATGTGCACCAGGTTGTCGATCTTCGTCCCGTCGCCGATGATCGTGTCGTCGACGCTGCCGCGGTCGATGCAGCTGTTGGCGCCGATCTCCACATCGTCCCCGACTACGCAGCGGCCCACATGCGGAATGCGGCGGTGTTCCGCCCCGGCCCGCCCGGGCACATAGCCGAACCCGTCGCTGCCAACGCGCACACCGGCATGCAGGATCACGCGCTGGCCCAGCGCGGTACCGGTATAACACGTAACCTGCGGGTACAGCTCACAGTCATCGCCGATCGTGACGCCGTCTCCGATGACGCTTTGGGCGCCGATGCGGACGTTGCGTCCCAGCGTCACGCCGCTGCCCAGTACCACGTGCGGCCCGATGGCCACGGGATCGGACCACGTCGCTCCGGTTCCGATCACGGCGGTCGGGTGCACTCCGGGCGTCCAGGCAGGTGTCGGATACAGGACCGCGAGCACCGTGAGCAGCGCCGCGTGGGGATCCGGCACGATCACGCGAGCGGTGGCCCCTCCCACCGCGGTCGCGAGCGCCTCGGCGCACAGCACGATCGAGGCGCGCGAGCGCTCAAAGTAGGGGAGGTAGCGGCCACTGACAAGAAACGACAGGTCGCCGGGACCGGCCCGTTCCAGCGGCGCGATCGCGGCGACGTGGGTATCGGAGGGACCGACGAGACGCCCTCCGGTGAGCGCGGCGACCTCCGCCGCTGACAGGGAGCGACTCGGCTCCGCGCTCACGCGGCCGTCCCCGTCAGGGCCCGGCCTGACGGACCCGCGCGATGACCTTGGAGGTCAGGTCGAGCGCGAGATCGGCCGCGACGATGCCGGTGTTCTGCGCGTCCGCGTCGAAGATCAAGGCGTAGTTCCCTTCGGCGCGCATTCCCTGAATGATGGTGTTGATGCGCGCCTGGAACGGCCCCAGCAGCTCCTGGTTGCGGGCGCGGGCGCGGCTGTCGAGCTCGCCGGAGCGCTGGTTCATGCGGTCCTGCATCTGTTGCAGGTCACGGCGCTTGGCGTCCTTGGCCGCGGGGGACAGGGCGATGGACGCCTGGTCGAAGGCCTGCACGGCGGAGTCGAGCTGCTGCTGCAGCTTCTGCACCTCGTCGCGCATCCCCTGGAATTCGCGCGCGAAGGTCGATTCGGCGGCCGTGTACCCCGGCGTACTGTCGAGGATCGTCCGCGAGCGGATGAACGCGACCCGCTGCGGAGCGGCGCTCGCCGTCGCACCGGTCGTCGAACGCGCCCCGGCCGTCGACTGGCCCTGCGCCATCACCGGACCCAAGATCCCCAGGGTCAGACACACTACTACCCGCCGCATACACGCTCCGTGGAAAAGGGACATCAGAAGAAATTGCCGAGTTTGAAGTGCAGTTTCCAGCCCGGGGCCGGCTGACCGAGCGCGTTGACCCGGTCGAAGCCGTAGGCGAAGTCGAGGCCGAGGGGGCCGAGCGGCGAGATGACGTCGACCCCGATCCCCGCCCCGCGGAACAGCCGGGTAGGGTTC
>DATLVL010000173.1:0-8185 GCA_035577525.1 Gemmatimonadales bacterium
GCCACCGCCTGAACCGTCCCCGTATGGGCCGCTGGCGGTGTAGCTGCTGCAGCCGGCGAGCAGCGCAAGCGAGGCTGCGGACAGCAGCCCGCGGACATTGCGGGACCGTAATGCCTGCATGGAACGCATACGTGAGCTTCCTCCAGAGAGAGTGCGACGTCAGTGTGGTCACTGGCGGAGACTCTTCGCACTGCGGGGATATTCCGGCTGGAATAAACCCGCTCCGTCCTCGGTCTTGCCTGAAGTCGACGGGTGCGACTAATCCAAGGGAGCGGACAGATGAGCGAGGGCACGAGTCTCGAGCGACCGATCGGGGCGAATCCGGTCTGGCTGGCGGTTCCCCTGGTGATTGGTGCGCTGATCGCGCTCACCGTGGGCCTGGCAGCCAGGCAGACGGTACGCGAGCCCTATGCGATTCCGTTCTTCCATCCCTTCTTCATCGACACCCTGCACATGAAGGCGTGGCTGGTCACGCTGGCGTTGGTGCTGGCGTGTGGTCAGCTGCTGACGGCGGCACGGATCTACGAGCTGCTCCGGTTTCCGCCCAAGGGGCGCCTCTATCACAAAGTCCATCGCTGGTCGGGAAGGGCGGCGATCCTCGTGACGCTGCCAGTGGCCTATCATTGCGTCTTCCTGCTCGGATTCGACACCTCATCCGCTCGCGTCCTGATCCACTCGTTGCTCGGATCGGCCTTCTACGGGGCTGTCGTCGCGAAAGTGCTCATTGTCCGGTCGACGCGGTTCGCACCCTGGGTGCTTCCCGTGGCGGGAGGCCTCTTGTTCGCGATCATTCTCGGCCTGTGGCTGACGTCCGCCCTGTGGTTCTTTACCGCTCACACGGCAGGATAAACACCTGCTGCGCCTTGTCCTCCAGGCCCCGCTCCTTCGGGAGTCGTGGGAACTAAAAAATGAGAAGCGCTGCATCCCGGAAGGCTGTAGACTGATGTCATGAAACGGATCTTCTTCCTTCTCCTTATTCTCGTGCTCGGCTGTGCGTGCCTCCTGGTCGTGCGCACACTCGGGTTCCGCTCCCGGCAGCCCGCAGTCAGCCCCGTGGCTCCCGAGCCGCTCGACTCGATGGCACTGGCCGGCCGGCTCGCGGGCGCGCTCAAGTTTGCGACGATCTCGAACCAGGACTCGAGCGCGTTCGACGCCCCGGTGTTCGAGGGGTTCCAGCGCTATCTCACCGATTCCTTCCCGAAGCTGCACGCGGCGCTGTCACGTGAGGTGGTCAACGGCTACGGCCTCCTCTATACGTGGACCGGCAGCGAGGCGACGCTCGCGCCGATCGTGCTGCTGGCGCATCAGGACGTCGTCCCGATCGAGGGCGGGACGGAGCAGAAGTGGACCGAGCCCCCCTTTGGCGGAATCATCGCCAACGGCTACGTGTGGGGGCGCGGTGCGCTCGACGATAAGGGGAGTCTCCTCGGCATCATGGAAGCGGTGGAGCACCTCGTCGCCGCGGGGGCAAAGCCGCGCCGCACCGTGTACCTCGCTTTCGGCTTCGACGAAGAGGTGGGCGGCCGGCGCGGGGCGAAGCGCATCGCCGAGCTGATGGCGTCGCGCCACGTTAACCCGGAATTCGTGCTCGACGAAGGCGGCGTGCTCGCCACCGGGCTGCTCCCGGGTGTGTCGGGGCCCGTGGCGCTCGTGGGCGTCGCGGAGAAGGGCTATCTCACCGCCGAGCTCACGGCGAAGGCGGCCGGCGGGCACTCGTCGATGCCGCAGGGAGAGACGGCGGTCGGCATCCTCGCGGCGGGGATCGCGCGGCTCGAGCAGCACGAGCTGCCGCGCGCGATCCGCGGTCCTACGGCGGAGATGTTCGACTACATCGGCCCGCAACTGCCCTTCGGGCAGCGGCTCGTGGTCGCGAATCGCTGGCTGTTCGGTGGCTTGCTCGCGAGCCGCTTCGGGCGGACACCCTACGGCAACGCGATGCTGCGGACGACGACGGCGCCCACGGTATTCCAGGCAGGAGTGAAGGAAAACGTGCTGCCGTCCTCGGCGCGGGCGCTCGTCAACTTCCGCATCCTCCCGGGCGACAGCGTCGCGGGCGTCCTGGCCCACGTGCGCGACGTCGTGCACGATGCGCGCATCACCGTCAATCCTTACCAGACCGCCGTCGCCGAGCCATCACCCGTCACGAATGTGGACGGGGAGCCGTTCCAGCTGCTGGCGCGCACGATCCGGCAGACCATCCCCGGAGTGGTCGTGACGCCGTGGCTCGTAGTGGCGGGCACCGACTCGCGGCACTACGCCACGCTCACACCCGGCGTGCTGCGCTTCGTCGGCGCCACGATCGGCAACGACGATCTGCGGCGCATCCACGGGACCGACGAGCGGATCGGCGTAGGGGACTACGTGAATGTGGTGCGGGTGTACGTGCAGCTGCTGCGCAATGCGGCGATGTAGGTGAAGCGTCACTGGGGAGCCTCCGTCACTCGAACCGGAGCCCCCCGGTCAACCTGCGTCCCGTCGCCGAGCTGCCCCGAGCCATTCGCGCCCCAGCAGTAGATCGCTCCACTGGGCGTCACGCCGCAGGTGTACGAGCCCCCGGCGCTGAGCGAGACGAACGTCAGCCCTCCGCTCACCGGCCCCGCCGGGACAAACGTCCCTCCGATGGTGCCGTTGCCGAGCTGGCCTTTCGTGTTGGAGCCCCAGCAGTAGGCGGCTCCCGTCGCTGTCAGGCCGCAGGTGTGCTCACCGCCGCCCGCGAGCGACACCAACGCCACTGGGACTGCCGCTCGTGTCGGCCACCCATGGCCAGGCGGCGGCCCGGCGGACCCTAGCTGGCCGCTCGAGTTCGACCCCCAGCACAAGACCCCAATGGCGTCGAACGCGCACGTGTGATCATGCCCCGCCGCGAGCCCCGACAGGGGAATACCTTCACCGATCGCATTGCCGGAGGTGTCCGAATAGCCCACCGGGAGCTTGAAGCCGTCGGGGTGGTGGTAAATCGGGTTGTACGCTTGCGCATCCGCCGGTCCGTAGCCCAGCTCAAAGCTGAAATTCATCCCCATGCATTCGATGTGAAAGTTGAGATAGAGAACTGAAGGCTCGTTGCACACATGCGAGCCCCCAGCCACGACCTCGACGTAATCGGTGGTCTGGTCGGCGAACGGGCTGGGCGCGAGCGGCACCGCCGCAGCGGCCGTCGAATCGAACGCGAGGGTGGCACCGTCGAAGACGGCGCGGGTTCCCCAGCAGCGCAGGCGCCTGACGCGGTTGATGAATCCCAAGCGGACACGCGCCAGGATGCAGGTGAACGTGCCGCCGACGAGCAATTGCTCGACCCGCAGCTGCACGGTGTCGAGATTGCCGTCGCTGATGATCGTCACCGGTATCTCGGACGCGGTGAACGCCCCGCAGCTGCCATCTGCCTGAGCGCATTGGCCGTCTCCCAACGCCCCGCGAGCCCGCGAGCCCCAGCAGAGCAGGTTGACCTGCGCTTCCTCCCCGCAAGTGTGCTCATCGCCTGCCTGGAGCTCGTTGAATCTGTGTGACGTCGCGACTGCGAGCGGGCGAGAGGACAGGGGGAGCACGGTTGCCGTGAGTCCGACCCCGAGCTCGCCGGAGTTGTTGCTGCCCCAGCAGAACCCCGTGCCGTCGAGCGCGGCGATCGCACAGGTATGGTCGAGCCCGGCGCTCACGGTGCGCCACTTCTGCACGACCTGCAGCGGGGCGCGATGCTCGACGACCTGGAACGGAGCGGCCCCCACTGCGGCCACGAGCTCACCGCCGCCTCGGGCTTTGGCGGTGACCAGGCCCGTCGAATCGACCGTGAACGCGGCCGAGTTGGTGGAGCTCCATTGCACCTTCACCCCGGCCTTGGTCCCTCCCAGCGCGTCCTGCACCCGGACCTTGAACGTGCCTGTGTCGTTGAGCGTGATCAGCGGCGACCACGCCGGCTGTTCGAGGATCTGGAGCGGCAGCACCTGCACCGGCAGCTGAAACGTCGAGCGGCCGAGCTGGTTTTGTACGGTCGCGATCACCTGTGCCGCGCCGCTGACCCGCCCGGTGATCACCGCTTGCGTGGAATCCGAGGCCAGAGCGGAGACTCCGAGGATCGACGCGTCGCTCGAGCTCCACGTCACCGTCGCGCCCGTCAGGAAACTCGGATCGACGCGCTGCAGCGCCAGGCCGATCGTGTCGATGTCGCCGACGGAGAGCAGTGAATCGGCTCCGCGTTGCCGCACAACCACCGGCGCCTGCAGCTCGACCGGATCAAAACCGGTCTGGACGACGCGCACCGTGATGGTGGCAGTTCCGGAGCGCCGGCTGTCGACAATCGCGCGCAGCGGGCTCGCTTCACTCGTCACGGTCACGACCGACGAGTCGGAAGATCCCCACTCCAGGTGGATGCCGCTGAGCGCCTGCTGGTGCGCGTCTGTCGCCGTCACCGTGAGCGTTGCGATCTCGGCGACCGCCAGCGTATCGGGCCAGGCGCCCTTCGCGAGGCTCACCGTGATCGCCCCGGTGGGTTCGAGCTCGTTGGTGCAGGTGGTGACAAGCGTTGCGAGCACCAGGGGCAAAAGTGCAACGGTGCGGCGAATGTTAGAACGCATACTTGACCCCGGCGCCGGCGAACGCAGTGGGAATGGAGCGCAGCTGTGTATCGGTGCGGAAATCCCAGTGGCCCGCCACGCCCGTGAGGGCGATGTGCGGCGCAATCAGGAACTCCACGTCCGCTCCGACTCCGACGCCGATCACGTCGTTGGTGAGCGTTTGCCACACCGGGACCTCCACCGAGTCGGATCCCGATTGCACGAAGTAGCTCCCGGCCTTGAAGCGGCCCTTCACCCGGGCGACGCCGACCTCTCCGAACGGCGCGATGCTGAAGCGTCCGGCCTTGAGCGCGACGCTCGTCCCCACCATCCCTCCGGTGACTTGCAAATCCGCCGGCGCGAGTCGCAGCGCCGTCACATGCCAGCCGATGCGCTGCTGGCCTCGGAAGAACAGCGCCAATCGCCCACTCGGTATCCGGCCGGGCTCGGTGATGGCGCCTGTACTCGGCGCCAGTCCGGCGAGACTGAGACTGGTGCGGTACCCGGCGCGGGGGATGCTCGTCGGACGCAGCTGCACGGCGTAGTTCCACTTCCGCAGCCGTTCCATCACGGCGGCGATGCCGACGGCCACGCCGTCCTGGCTGTTCTTCTCGGTGACGAGTCCGACGACCTCCCACTGCTGGTTGAACAGCGCGCCGCCGGAGCTTCCCGGGCTCACAAAGAAGGACTCGAAACGCACGCGGCGCGAGCTGGCGCTGATGACACGATCGCCGCTGACCGGGGCTTCCCAGCAGACCCGCTCGGGGCATCCCACCGGCACGACGAACGACCCGGCCTCGAGCGCTTCCGGATCTCCCGCCCGGTCGAACGCAAACGGCTGGACCGCCTTACCGGCGTGCGCGACGCTCAGCACCGCGAGGTCCAGGTCTCGATCCACCTGCTCGACCTTGGCGGTAACCGTGTCATTGCGCGCGGACTGGAAGACCACGCGGATCTTGGCGCCCTGTTGGGCGGTGCGGACTACGTGGGCTGCCGTCGCGATGATGATGCGATCGGAGGTCGCGACCACGATCCCGGCCCCGACCTCCTCTTCATCTCCTCCGGTGGCGAGTACCTGAACCACCAGGTTCTTCGCTTCCGGCGGCATGCGCGACAGGCGTTGCGCCGCGAGCGGCCCGGCCAGGGTTGTGGCCAGGATCGTGACACCGACAACGGCTCTCATCGTGTGCCCTTTTTCCAGTAGAGGACGATCGCCGCGAGGAGTGCGAGGTAGACAAGGCCAAGCGCGGCGGAGGCTATGGTGTGTTCCGACCAGAAGACCTGGAGCACGGTCGGGAACGTGCCGAGGGATGCAGGAAGGGAATCGACGCTGCCATCGAGTGTGAGCGCCACGGTCTGGGAGTCGACCACGACGTTCGCGATCGTGCCCCGGAAGCCGTGCAACCGCAGCGCCTCTCCCTTCTTCAGCGTGTGCGGAGCAGGGCTGCCGCTCGTGACCGCGAAGTTGCCGCTGTCGATCGTCGAGACGACCTGATCAGAGCCCTGGTCTTCGTCGCGGAAGCGGTTGATGTCCTCGAAGCTCACGCCGACGATGTCGAGCGGCACCAGGGGGCGCGCGGCCTGCGCGCTTGGGAAACCGAGATCGAAATCGATCGGCCCATGGGTCGCGGCGAGCTGGATCTGATCGATGTGGAACGGGATCGTATCCGCTGGCTGGTCTGACAGATTGACAGTCATCCGCCCGCTCACCGTCACCGGGATTGCGGGCAGCGAGTCCCCGATCGTCATCTGCACGGTCCCGAGGGTTTGGGCGGGCTTGAGCACGATCAGACTACCGGCGGGGAGCTGGATCGGGTCGATCGTGATGCTGCCGCTGTCAGGGCGGACAGCCTTGACGTATAGAGACGGCGTGGCGACGGTCCGCGCCGGCTTCTTGTCCACTGCCGGAAGTGAGACCGAGTCGAGTCCCGTGAGGCCGAGCGATGACAGGGTGAGCGCGCGCTCCCATGGCGCCACACGGTTCGCGGTCCTGAGCCAGACTCCTTCGACGCGGAGGTCGGCGTGGACCGGCGCGCGGGCGACGCGCGCCGAGCCTTTCGACAGGACAACCGCGGCCAGTGCGACGAGCAGAACCAGATTGCCCAGAGCGAGGAGCGTGCGCGTTCCCGGCTTCGTCCGTCGCAGCGCGGGGCCGCGGCCGCCCAGCGCCTCGAGGAATTCCTCGACATGTTGAAACCGTTCGGCCGGCTTCTTCGCCATGGCCCGGTGCACCGCGGCCGAGATGCGCGGCGGGATATCGGGCCGCACCGTGCGCGCTTCGGGGACCGGCGTCGTCAGGTGATGACTCAGCACGGCGTAAATCGAGTCACCGGTGAAGGGGAGCTGCCCGGTGAACAGCTGATAGGCGAGTACGCCGAGGGAGTAGATGTCGGAGCGGGCGTCGACGGCCGGATCGGCGGTGGCCTGCTCCGGGCTCATGTAATACGGCGTTCCCATCACCATCCCCGTGGCCGTCAGCCCCGGCCCGCTCGGACCGCCGCCGGTCTGCCCGGTTTTCGCGATGCCGAAATCCATCAGCAGCGGGAGCTTCTTCGGTCCCTCGAGCATGATGTTGTCGGGCTTGATGTCGCGATGCACGAGCCCCACGGCGTGGGCAGCGGAGAGGGCGCCGCCGACGTCGCGCAGGATCTGCTCCGCCTCTGCGACGGAGAGGCGGCCGTGCTCGCGCAGATAGTCGGTGAGCGTGACGCCGGAGACGAACGGCATCACGAGGAAGATCAGGTCGTCCTGGTCACCGATCGAATAGACCGGCACGATGTTGGGATGGCGCAGCGCCGCGAGGGCCTGCGCTTCGCGCTCGAACCGCTCCACGAAGCCCTGGGCGGACACGAGCTCGCGGCGCAGCAGCTTGACGGCGACGTCGCGCTTGAGGCGGACGTCGCGGGCGCGGTACACCACGCCGAAGCCGCCCTCACCGAGGCGCGCACCCAGCTCGAACCCGTTCCCGAGCGCCGCCTGCAGCCGGTCGCGCAGGGGGTCCGGCTCCTCCTCACCTAATGTCCCACCTCGTTGTACCTCACTCCTGGGCGCCTTTTGTACCTCACCACCCACACTCGCCCCTGCAATGAGTGAGGTGGGCGAGTCCTGAGAGGGGGCGACTACGCCGATCAAGGACGTGGGTAATTCCGCCCCGCAATGCGGGCACACGAGGGCGTCAGCGGGAACTGTCTTGCTGCACGACGGGCAGCTGCGAATCACTTGGGGCATGCAGTGGCAGTCGGGATGAGCAACAGATATTCGTGCGAGTAGTTACCGCGCGGGCTCAAGGTGGCTGAGATTTTCAAGGAATAGAGTCCCGGCGCCGCGAGATCGGAGCGCCTCAAGGAGACAAGGACCGGGGAACCCGCCGGATAAAATCCGCGGTTCAGCGCCGAGTCGTTCTTGATCACGCGCAGCACGGCGCCGGTCGTGTCCAACAACGACAGACTCACCAGCACCTCGGTGAGCCGCGTTTCGGTCGAGAACGCGAGCTGCAGCGGGCCGCAGGAGCTGGCGGCGCCCTTCTGCGTAATCGCGACCGGGACGTACGCGACGCGGCGCCGGCCGCCCACGGTCACCCGCGTCCACCCCAGCACACCGAGATCGCTTTTGCCGAGCCGTTCCGAGCTCAGGATGCGGTT
>DATLVL010000174.1:0-7810 GCA_035577525.1 Gemmatimonadales bacterium
CCGGAGAAGGCCAACGTCACCGTTTCGGTGTCGACGTTCAGCGGCGACTTCGACTCGTGCTTCCCGCTGCAACTCAAGGACAAGACCAAACACCGCTTCACCTTCGTGCTCGGGACGGGCAGCGCCCGCCTGGAGATGGAATCGTTCGACGGCAGCATCAGCATCTGCCGCCCCGGCAGGATCCACGACAAGAGCCAGGAGTAACCGTATGCGCGGCACCTTCACGTTGCTCGGCGCGGCTTGCGCCGCCCTCCTCGCCGCGGCGCCGACGCTTGCCGCGCAGGACTTCCACTGGATCGGCAAACTCGCCGCCGGCAAGCGGCTCGAGATCAAGGGCGTGAACGGCGCGATCCGCGCTATGGCCACTTCGGGCGATCAGATCGACGTGACCGCCCACAAGACCGCCCGGCGCTCCGATCCCGACGAGGTCGAAATCAAGGTCGTCCCGTTCGAGGACGGTGTCGCGATCTGCGCGGTGTATCCCACGCCACGCCGGGCACGGCGGGAAAACAGCTGCGAGCCCGGTGACGATTGGTCCTCCAGCACCGACAACAACGACGTCGAGGTCGACTTCACGATCAAGCTCCCCGCGGGCATCAACTTCGACGGGCGCACCGTCAACGGCGACCTCCAGGCGGACAACCTCGGCGCCGACGCCGACGTCAGCACGGTGAACGGCAGCGTCGACGTCACGGCGGCGGGACACGTGGAGGCGACGACGGTAAACGGCTCGATCCGCGCGTCGATGGGACGCAGCGACTGGGAGTCGGTAGCCCGATTTACCACCGTGAACGGCGGGATCACGCTCACGCTTCCCGCGAACTTGAATGCCGAGGTGCGCGCCGAGACAGTCAACGGCGACCTCGAAACCGACTTCCCCCTGACCGTCACCGGCAAGTTCGGCCCGCGGCATCTGCGCGGCACGATCGGCTCAGGCGGCCGCTCGCTCGAGCTGCGGACGGTGAACGGCAGCATCCAGCTGCGAAAGGCGTCGTAGCACCGCAACGTTTCGATCCCGCCTGCAATACTCCGGTACCTAATCCCGGAGCACCACTCCTCATTTTGGGGCCCTTCGAACCGAGGGGCCCGTGGTGCTCCGGGAGCTTCTCACCCGCACCGAGCAGATCTCCGATCTTCGCGACCTCTTTCGCGTGCTCGGCTTTCAAGCGGCGTGGGAGACCGTACCACCCGGGCCCTGGCTCGGCTCGGCCGAAGCACACGCCGCAGGAGTCACCGCTGCTGAGCTGATCGCCCGGCACCAGGCGTTCCGGGTCATCGCTCTCGAAGCCACCGATCCGGAAGCCGCCGCCCAGCTCGCCGCGAAACGTCTCGCCGGCAGCGCCGACCGCGGACTGGCCTGCGCGCTCGGAGGGACGCCGCGCCGCCTGGTTCTCGCGGCCTGGCGCGCTACTGCGGCACGCACGCTCGGCGTCCGGCTCGCCTCCTTCAACGTCGCTCAGCCGGCACGGCTCGCGATCGCGACGCTCGAGCGGCTGGCCCCACGACCGCTCGAAACCGCGCTCGCGCTGTCACTGCGGGTAGGTGATGCCCTCGCCAGCGAGGCGGTCACCATCCGCTTCTTCCGGGCATTCCGCACCACTCTCGAGCGCTTCACGGACCGCCTGGCGAACCCGCGCAGCCGCGCCGACCGCCACGCGCTCGCGCTTACCGCTCTGACGCGGGTGCTGTTTCTGTATTTCGTCCAGGGAAAGGGGTGGCTCGACGGCGATCGGCGCTACCTCCCGAAGCTGCTCGATCGCGCGTTGGCCCGCGGCCGTCACTTCCATCGCGCGGCCTTGCATCCCCTCGTCTTCGGCACGTTGAATCGTCCTGCCGCCGAGCGGTCCTCGGGCGTGCTCGCGCTCGGCCGGATTCCCTTTCTCAACGGCGGGCTGTTCGAGCCGACGCCCCTGGAGCGGCGTGCAGGGCCCGGGTTGTGGTCGAACGGCGATTGGCGCGAGGCATTCGACGACCTGTTCGAGCGATTCCACTTCTCCGTGGTCGAGGGAGAAGGCGACGCGTGCATCGCCCCCGACATGCTGGGACGCGTGTTCGAAGGGGTCATGGCGCCGGACGAGCGGCGCTCCAGCGGCAGCTACTACACACCCGCAGCTCTCGTTCGCGAGATCGTTCAGGCGGCGCTCACGAGTGTGCTCGTGCAGCGCTGCGATCTGCCCCATCGGGACGCTGAAGCGTGGGTGTACCACGATAGCCCCCCTGTCCGCCCACCCGACCTCGGGGTGCTGCGCGTGCTCGATCCCGCTGTCGGCTCCGGAGCGTTTCTGCTCGGCGCGCTGGACGAGCTGACGCGCCTGCGGACACTGGCGGGCGCAGCCGACACGCCGGCGCTGCGCCGTGAAATCATTGCCCGGTCGTTGTTCGGCGTCGACCTCTCTCCCACCGCCACCCGTCTCGCGGAGCTGCGGCTGTGGCTCGCGCTCATCGCCCCCGATACTGCGGGCGACGCGCAGGGGATCGCGCCGCTCCCCAACCTCGACGGCCACCTGCGCTGCGGCGACGCCTTGCTCGATCCCTACAGCGTCGCCGCGTCGCTGGCGCGCACTCGGGACCAGCGCGGTCTCACCGTCGATGCAAACCAGCTGGCCGAACGCCGCCGTCATCTGTTTTCTCTATCGGGACCACCCAAGCAGCGCGCGATGCGTGAGCTGGCCGAAACCGAGCGCGCAGTTGCCACCGGGTTGTACGAACACGCTGTCGCTGGACTCGACCGTCGTATTCGCGAGCTGATCGCGGCGGCCCGTAACCTCGACCTGTTCGGAAGGCGCGTCGGGCTCGCGGCGCGTGAATGGGCCCTGCTGCGGCGATTGCGGCGCGCGCGCAACGAGCTGCGCCGCGTCGGGCGCCGCCTGGCGCGTGAGGGCGGCACGCCGTTCTTCAGTGTGGAGTCGCACTTTCGCGACGTGCTGTCTTGTGGCGGGTTCGACGTCGTCCTTGGCAATCCTCCCTGGGTCCGCGCCGAGCGCCTGCCGGTGCGTGTACGCGAGACGCTCAGCGAGCGGTACGCGCTGTGGCGCTCCGCTCCCGGGCCATTCGCCCACTCTCCCGATCTGGCGGTGGCGTTCTGCGAGCGCGCCCTCGAGCTCGTCGCGCCGCGCGGCGTCGTGGCGCTGCTGGTACCTGCCAAGCTTGCAACGGCGGGCTATGCCGAGTCGCTGCGGCGCCATCTCGCCGAGCGTTGTACCACCACCGTCGTCGCTCCGCTCGACGAGACGGCCGCAATGACGTTCGGAGCGGCAGTGTATCCAATGGCCCTCGTCGTCGCACGAGTGGAGCCCGAGACCGGCGCACTAACGAAGACTCGCCTCGGCCCCGCCGATCCCGCGCATCAGGTCGCTCAGCGCGTGTTGCAGGCGGACGGCCCGTGGGTGCTCGAGCCGGACGCCGCGTCGGTCGCCCGCCGCCTGCAGCACGATTTCCCGCCCTTGGCTCGGCAGTGGACGCCACAGCTGGGAGTGAAGACCGGGGCCGATTCCATCTTTCTGGTTGCTGAGCCACTGCCCGGGACTCGGCCCGTGGTGCGAGGGCGGGATGTCACGCGGTGGGAAGTGATGCCACGCCGGCACCTCCTGTGGACCCACGACGCTTCCGGCCGCCCGCTCGCCCAACTGCCGGAGGCGACGGCGGCGCGATTGGCTCCCTTCGCCGATCAGCTGCAACGCCGTACAGACTATCGCGGCGGGCCGGTCTGGCAACTGTTCCGCATCGCTCTCGCCGTCGTCCCACACCGCGTGCTGTGGGTCGATCTGGCGCGGGAGATTCTCGCCGTGGTCCCGCCACCCGAGATCGTCCCCCTCAACACCGTGTACGGAATCGCCACCCGCACCGCCGCCGACGCGCACGCCCTCGCCGCCCTGCTCAACACGCGCTGGTGCACTGCACTGGGGCGCCTCGCCGCAGACCCGGCGCGCGGCGGATTTCGTCGCTTCAATGCGCGCGTTGTCGGACGCCTGCCGCTGCCCCGGACGAGTGCCGCGCAATGGGCCGCGCTCGCGGACCTGGGCCAGCGGCGGGAAGCTGCGGACACCCTCGTGGGAGAGCTGTATGGCCTCGATGCCCGGGACCAACGCGCCCTGCTTCGTCTCGCCCCGCATCCTGGCTGAGACGCTCGAAGCGCCCACCGAGCCGCTCGCCCTGCTCGTGGACCCGCTCGTTGCCGTTTCCCCTGCCGACGCGTGCCGGGTCGCCGCCCGGGCACTGCTCGATCTGCCGCACCAGTCTCCCGCAGCGCCGCCCTGGCTCGCCCCCCATCAGGTGAGGGCGTTCGACCGCATCCACGCCATCGTGCGGCAATTCGGCGGCGCCGTGCTGGCCGACGCCGTCGGGTCGGGCAAGTCTTATGTCGCCCTCGCGGTGGCGCACGCCGCGGCGGCCCCGCTCGTCCTCGTGGTGCCAGCGGTGCTGGTCGATCAGTGGCGGGCGCTGACCGCGCGCTTCTCTCTGCCGGCGCGCGTCGAGACCCACGAGCGGCTCAGTCGCGACGGGAATTTGCTCCGCGGCTTCGCGCCCGGATCCTTCGTGGTGGTGGACGAGGCCCATCATTTCCGCAACACCGAGACGCGCCGCTACGGCACACTGGCGCGTCTCGTGGTGCACAGCCGCGTCCTGCTCGTCACGGCGACACCGGTGCACAACCGGCCCGCCGATCTGCTTCACCTGCTGCGGTTCTTTCTGCGCGACGACGCGCTCGTCGCATTCGGCGTTCCATCGCTGCTGGTTGCCGCGCGAGAGCCGCGGGTGAGTTCAGTGGTCCGTGCTGCCGTCGCGCGCATCGTCGTGGCGCGCTCACGGCGGCGCGTCGCACCGCTCTGGGACGGAAAGCGATTTCCGGAGCGGGAGGAGGGACGCGTGATGCATGCCCCGCCCGCGGAGCCGGGCCGGCTCGCGACGCTGATCGCGGGCGTGCAGCGGCTGCGTCCACCGGGAGCCGCCGCGCTGCACCGGCTGACGCTGTTGCGGCGGCTCGCGTCCAGCGTTCCCGCCCTGCGGCAAAGCCTGCGACGATACGAAGCGTTCCGCACCCTCGCACGCGACGCAGCGACGGCGCAGCGACGGCTCACGCCGCGGGAGTTCCGGCGCGCCTTTGCCTTGGAGGACGATGCCGATCTGCAATTGGCCTTTCTGCCGCTGCTGCTCGAAGCGGGAACCACCGTCGACGAGGACCCGGACGACCTGGCGCTCGTCCGAAGATTGCTCGTCGAGGCGCGTGTGGGACCTGACCCCAAAGCCGCGGCGCTGGGCCGCTACCTCGAGCAGTGCGACGGCAAGACGATCGTCTTCATCCAGGCCGCCGCCACGGTCCAGCATCTGCGCCGGCACCTACCTCGCTCGCTGCGGCTCGCCGCGCTCTGCGGCACGGCGGGTTGGCTCGGCCGTGATCGCGTGTCGCGCTGCGACGTGCTTGCCGCCTTCGCGCCGCGCTCCCTCGGGGTCGCGTCGCGCCCGGAACGGGAGCAGGCCGATGTCCTGCTCGCCACAGACCTGATCGGCGAGGGGCTCAATCTGCACGATGCGAGACGCGTGATTCACTATGACCTGCCATGGAGTCCCGCACGGCTCGCGCAGCGCGTCGGACGGATCGACCGGCTGGGGTCGCCGCACGCCAGCGTTGAAACCGTCTCGTTCCTGCCGATCGAAGAGCTCGCCGCAGCGCAGGATATCGAGGCGCGCCTCGCCGCCAAGGTAGCGATGCAGATCAACGGGGGAGCGGCGCAGGTCGAAACGACCTCAGGCGGCCGGCGTGAGAGCGCGCCGTTCGATTGGTGCGATCGGCTGCAACGGCTCGCCGCGGGAGCGGCTGCCACGAGCGTCGGTGGTGTGCGCACGACCGTCACGGCGACGCGCGATGCGGTCGTGCTGGTGATCGCCCTCGGACCAGATGTGGAGGTGATCGTCGTGGAAAACGGCGCCGCTCGAGCCGATCCCGATGAGGCCGCTTCACTTCTTGAATGGGCGCATGACGCCGACGCGACCGCCGTCGATGGTCCCGCCGTCGCGCAGGCGATGCAGTCCGCAGCGCCGCTCGTCCGTGCCCGTCTCGCCGACATCGCCGCCGCCCGCTGGCGGGCGGCCGACCGCGACCGGCCCGGCCGGCGGCTCATCCCAATGGTCCTGGCGGCGGCCCGCCGGGCGGCGCGCAGCGGCCGTGGCGATCGGCTGGTCCGGCTCGACGGCCTGGTGGCGCGCCTGACTGGCGGGCTGACCGCCGGCGAGAGTGTCTTGCTCGATGATCTGATCGCCGATCACCGCCCGTTCGACGTCGCCAACCTCCTCACCTGGCATGACGGGCTGCGGCCGGTCGCCGCTGCGGCTGAGGCGCCGATTCCCCGTTTGGTGGCCGCGATTCGACTGGCGCGAGGCGGCTAAGGCCTTGGAGGGGCCAAGGGACGCCATTTCGTCGCACGGGTTGTCACGCTTCGGCCATCGAGGGCAATTTTATTGTTCAATGCGCCACCCTACTCTGCCCTTGCGGGCCTATGTCGACCGTCTTCGCGCCCTCTACGGCCGCCCCAAGCGGCCCATCCCGAGCGGCCCCTTCGAATGGATCATCTGGGAGCACGTTGCCGTCGTCCCTGACGACGAGCAGCGCGCCCTGGTGTTCCGCACGCTGCGCCAGAAGATCGGCACGACGCCGCAGGCCATCCTGCGCACCCCGAAGCCGAAGATGCTCGAGCTGCTGGCTCCGGGGGGCCCGAATGGCGGCGACCGGCTCGCCAAGCTGCGCGAGGCCGCCGAGCTGATGATCGAGATCGGTCTCGCCCGGGTGCGGACGCTGGTGCGTGAGTCTCCGGCGGAAGCCAAGAAACTGTTGAAGCGGTTCAAGGGAATCGGGGAGACGGGCGCCGACCGGATCCTGCTGTTCTGTCGCACCCAGGCGACCCTTGCCCCGGAAGCGAACGGCCTGCGTGTGTTGCAGCGGATCGGGTACGGCAAGCCGGGAGCGACGGGAACGGCGGCCTACAACTCCGTGGAGGAGGCGCTGGCCCCCGAGCTGCCGCGCGACTACAACTGGCTGATCCAGGCGCATCAGCTGCTGCGCCACCACGGGCAGGAGACCTGTCGCTCCACGCCGCGCTGCGACGTCTGCCCGCTGGCACCCGACTGCGCCTGGTTCCGGCGCAGCGGCGGCCGTTGATCCGGTGTCGTTCGGGACGTTTCTGTTCGACCTCGATGGGACCCTGATCGATTCGATCGAGCTGATTCTGCGCTCGTATCGCCATACGATGCGCGCCCACCGCGGCTACGAACCCCCCGACGACGTCTGGATGGAAGGCCTCGGCACCCCGTTGTGGGTGCAGTTCCGCCTGTGGAGCGACGACGAATCCGAGATCAAGGCGATGGTGGAGACGTATCGCGAATACAACCTCGCGCATCATGACGAGCTGGTGCGGCCCTATGACGGCGTCGTCGAGCAGGTGCGGCGGCTCGATGCCAGCGGCAAGACGCTCGGACTGGTCACGAGCAAAATGCGTGGTGGAGCGCTCAGGGGTTTGCGGGTCGCGGGGCTGGAAGACGTCTTCGACGTCGTCGTCGGATCGGATGATGTGACGCGACCCAAGCCGCACCCCGAACCCGTACTGCTGGCGCTGTCGCAGGCGGGGAAGCCGGCGGCGGACGCGGTGTTCATCGGGGACTCGCGCCACGACATCGAGTGCGGCCGCGCGGCCATGGTAAAGACCGCCGCCGTGCTGTGGGGACCATTCGACCGCGAGCACCTCGAAGATCTCGATCCCGATTACTGGCTGGAACAACCACAGGATATCGCGACCCTCGCCTGATGCCATTCGTCACC
>DATLVL010000175.1:0-7071 GCA_035577525.1 Gemmatimonadales bacterium
CCATCGAGATGGGGCGATTGCTGTACGTGTACAGCAGAATAGAGGTCACGAAATCTCCCAGCGCCCCCACGAACGCGAGACTCGCTCCCGCCGCGAGCGCCGGGCGCAGCTGCGGCAACGTGACGCGCCGCAGAGTGCGCCACGGACCGGCGCCCAGGCTCGCCGCCGCTTCCTCGAGCGCCGGGTCGAGCTGGCGGAAGCCCGCGAGAATCGCGCGCCCGGTCACCGGCAGCCCGCGCACCAGATACGCCAGCGGCAGAATGAAGACCGTCCCCACGAGGATCCAGCGCAACGCCAGCGGCGCCGACACGCTGAACGCCGTGGCCAGCGCCACCGCGAACACTGTCCCCGGCAGCGCCCACGGAATCGCCAGCAGTCCCTCGATCCACTCCCGTACCCGTACGCGCCGCCGCACCACCAGCCAGCCGGCCGCCAGCGCCACGGCGAGGGCCCCGACGGTGCTGGCCAACGCCATCCAGAAGGAATTGAGCAGCGGCTCCAATCGCTCCGGCTCGGAGAACAGCCGGCGATAGTTGTCGAACGAGAGTACCGGCGGCAAGGTCTCGGTGGTCCAGGTTGCGTAGGGAACGAGCGACACGAGCAGCAGCGTGAGGTGCGGCAGCAAGAGCGCAACGGCCAGCCCCCAGCCGGCCAGCGTCGCGGCGACGCGCACCGCTGGACGGCGCAGCACGCGGCGTCGCGGAGCGGTTCCCTTCCCGAGGCCCACCAGGATCGCGTCCCCTTCCGTGCGCCGCAGCAGCGCCAGCCCCACGAGCGCCACCAGCGCGAGGGCGATCGTCTCGACGGTCGCGAGCCCGAGCTCGCCGTTCTGCTTCGAGGCGAAGATCTGCGTCGTCATGACGCGAAAACCGCCGCCGAAGACGTACGGCGCGCTGAACGAGCCGAGCGACGTCATGAACGTGAGCAGCGCGGCGCCGCCGAGCGACGGCCGCAGCAACGGGACGATCACCCCGGTGAACGTGCGCCAGCGGCTCGCGCCGAGCGCCTGCGCCGCCTCGAGCATCGCCGCATCGACCCGGGCGAGCCCCGCGCGAGTGAAGAGATAGAAGTAGACGTACATCGAGTAGGCGTGCACCAGGAGAATCGCGCCCGCTCCCTGCAGCCGCCACGGCGACTGCGACAACCCGAGCAGCGACTGCAGAAACCGCGCGACGAACCCCGACTCACCGTAGAGAAAGAGAAACGCGATCACCCCGACGAACGGCGGCAGCACCGCGGGCAGCGCGATCAGCGCGCCGAGCAGTTTCCGACCCGGAAACTCGAGCCACTCGAACAGCAGGGCGAGCGGCACGCCCACCAGCGCGGCCAGCGCCACGCTCGCCAGCGAAATCCACACGCTGGCCCACAGGGCGCTCCATTCGCCGGAACGCGTCACAAAACTGCGCAGCGCGTCGCCGTGCAAGCCGTCGACCACGAGCAGCACGATGGGATACAACACGAGCCACGTCAGCAGCAGTGCGAGCGCAAGCCCGGCCGTTCCGCCTCGGCCCCGACGGGTCATCAGGACGCCTCCGGGAAGCGCAGCGTACGGCCCGCGTCCAGGGAGACGCGGTCGCCGACGCGCGCCGCGTCGGGCGGCGCCTCGACCTCGAGCCGTTCGCCGCCGTCGATGGTGACGGTGAAGAACGCCGTGGATCCCGTGTAGCGCCGCTCCGTCACGACACCACCCAACCCGTTCGCGCCGAAGCGCAGCTGCTCGGGGCGCACCAGCACCACCTGACCCGCGGCGGCGCCGAGCGCCCGGGCGACCGCGCCGCGCAGCACGTTGGAGCGTCCCACGAACGTCCCCACGAAGAGCGTCGCGGGCCGCTCGTAGAGATCTTCGGAGGTCCCGACCTGCTCCAGCCGGCCCGCCTGCAACACGGCGATCCGGTCTCCCAGATCGAACGCTTCTTCCTGCTCGTGCGTGACGAACACCGCGGTGATGCCGATCCGCTTCACCAGCTGGCGCAGCTCGCGCCGCGTCCGTTCCCGCAAGGATGGGTCGAGATTGGACAGCGGCTCGTCGAGCGCCAGCACGCGCGGGGCCGGCGCGAGCGCGCGCGCCAGGGCGACGCGCTGCTGCTGCCCGCCCGACAGCTCGTGCACTTTGCGCCGCTCGAAGCCCGCCAGATCGACGAGCGCGAGCGCCGCGTGCACCTTGCCGTCGAGCTCGGCGCGCTCGCCGCTCCCGGCCAGGCCGAACGCCACGTTCTCGCCGACATCGAGATGCGGAAACAGCGCGTAGTGCTGAAACACCATCCCGACGCGGCGCCGCGCCGGGGGGACCGTCGTCACATCCTCGCCCTCGATCGAGACGCGGCCGGCGTCGGGGCGCTCGAAACCGGCGAGCATCCGGAGCAGCGTCGTCTTGCCGCTGCCCGAGGGCCCGAGCAGCGCGAGGATCTCACCGCGGGCGATGCCGAGCGAGACGGGTCCGATGGTGACGGTGTCGCTGAACTGTACGCGGAGCTGGTCGAGCGCGAGGAACGGCGCAGGCGACTCAGCGACCACCCTTCCCCCTTACGTGCTCGTCCCAATAGCGCATCCACTGCGGGCCTTGGCGGGCGAGCAGGTCCCAATCCATGTCGGCCTCGACCATGTGGGCGCGTACATCGCGGGCCCAGGCGGGCAACGAATCGACCGGGATGTCGCTGCGGGCCGGCAATCGGTACACCTCGCGCGCCGCGAGCAGCTGCACCGCGGGCGTCCCCACCCACTCGACGAAAGCGCGCGCCGCCGCCTCGTGGGGCGCCCGGCGAATCACGCCGATCGCATCTTCGATTACCGGCGTCCCGCTCTTGGGGAACACGTAGCCGAGCGGCAGGCCCTCCCGGGCGTTGAGCTGGATGTCGGGCAGGTCCCAGATCGTGATCAATCCTTCCTGGCGCACGATCTTCTGATCGAGCAACGGCCCGTTGAGAACGTATTCCTTGGTCTGCCCGTCGAGCCGGCGCAGCCACGCGAACCCCGCGCCGGTATCACCCGTCTGCTTGATGCTGCGCTCGATGAACATCCCCCACACCGCCCGCATCGTGCCCGAGGCGATGGGATCTCGAATGAGAAGCTTTCCCTTCCACTTTGGCGCGAGCAGGTCGTCCCAATCCTGGGGCGCGGCACTCGGCTGCACCGCCTGCGACGCGTAGGCGATCACTGCCGGGGTCTGGTAGCAGGCGACGTAGAAATCCCCCGGCCCTCGTCCATGCGGCGCGATCGCGTCGGTCCACGCCGGCCGGAACGCCTGCAGCAGCGAATCGGCTGCGCCCATGGCGAAAATCGTCGCCGGACCGCCGAACCAGACGTCGCCCTGCGGGTTGGCGCGCTCGGAGCGGACGCGCTCGTACACCTCCTGCGATCCCATGTCGAGCCAGCGGATGTCGACCTCGGGGTGCAGTTGCTCGTAGCGGGCTTTGAGGAGGGTCAGGAGATCACGACCGTGAGGAGTGTAGATGACGAGCGGCGTCTTCCCCGCTCCCGTACACGCGGCCAGTACGAGAGCAGCGACTGCTGTCCACCGACCACCGCCCCCACCGTTACGGAACATGCGCAGCCTTGAGCTCGAGTAGATTCGCGAACAGTCGATACGCCCCGATCACGCCGGCGGGCAGCTCGCGGAAGAAGCTGAGCCCCGTGTACACATACGTGCCGCGACCGAGCGGCGCGACGAGCATCCCGCCCTCGAGCGGCGGGCCGCTGGAGTCGTGCATTTCCAGCATCGGGACGTAGGTGGAATCCCAGTCGTGCGCGAAGTAGAGTCCCCGCTCCTGCACCCACCCCTGCCAATCGTCCGATTCGATCGCGTTGGGCACGCGGAACAGCGGTGCGGACGGCTGCAACAGCGTGACCGGAGCGGTTTCGTCGGTGACGCGGTCGTGCGGCTGCGCGATCGACATCCGGTACGGCGCAAACCCGCCATTGATGAACGGGTACTGCTGGTACTGCACGATCACGAGCCCGCCGCTCCTGGCGTAATCGAGCAGCCGCCCGTTGGCGCGCACCAGCGCCGCGTCGGTCTCATAGGCACGGCTCCCCACCACGATCGCATCGAACTTCGAGAGATCGCCCCGTTCCAGCGAATCGGCGTCGAGCAGCACGATCGGGAGTCCGACCTGCTGCAGCGCCTCGGGCACGCGATCCGATGCGCCGCGGATGTAGCCGACGCGCGCGAGCCCCGGCAGCAGGATCTTCGCCACCCGGATCTCCACCGTCGACGGATGCACCGATGGACGCGGGCGAATGTGCGGGTAGTCGATGATCGTCAGCGCTCCGTCGGTCACGTGCCCGTCGGCCCCCGTCACGGTCGCCTTGAGGGTGAAGCTGCCGACCGCGGGCGATGGCGGCAGCCGCACCGTGAACATCGCGCTGCGCTCCTCGTCTTCCCGCGTGAAGCTCAGGGACTCCTGCCGCTCAGGGGCCCAGCCGGCGGGGATCGCGAGGCGCACGACGCCGGTCGCCGCTCCGCGCGAGCGGTTCGTCACCATCACGGTGACGGTGCGCGAGCCCCCGCCCGATCCGTCGATCGGCCAGACGACCAGCCCCGGCGACACGGCGACGTCGAACGGTTGCGTCACGAACATCGGCCGGCGGATCTCGCCGATCGCCTGGTCGCGATAGCGATACACGATCTCGCGCGACAGCGTGACGGCGGCCCCGCCGACCGTAACCCGCACACGCGCGACGACCGGTGGTGGCTCGAACGGCAATCCGCGCACGTCGGGAGGGACACCGCTCCAGTCGTAGGATGCGCCTGCGAGCGGCCGCCGCAGGAAGTACGGTTGGGACCGCGGCGCATCGACGGGGACCGTGACCGCAAACCGCCGTGCGACAATCGTGCCCGGCAGGACGGACCCGCCGGGCGGCTCCAGGTGATCGACCTGCCACCCCGGCGGGACCGAGAAGTCGACGGCGGTGATCGTGATCGGATCGGGCCCGGTATTCCAGATGCTCACCTCCACTTGCATCCGCTGCCCCGCCACCACGATGCCGTCATCGGCAGTACCGTCGACCACGACGCCGGCCGCTTCGGCGATGGCGCCGTCGAGGATGGCGCGCTGCTCGTCATTGCCCAGAGGGAGCGCGGCGGCGGCACGCGCGAGCAACGGCAGGATCCGCTCCGGGGCATAGGGCGTCAGCGCCGTGCGAGCCGAGTCGATCAGCGCCGCATAGAGCTTCGGACCGGGCCAGCTGGTGTCGACGCCCGCGAAAAACCCGGCCCCGCTGCCGACCTTCGATTCGACCAGCATCGCACGGGAAAACGCCGGACCGAGCCGTTGCAACTGGCCCATGTCCTGGGAGCGGTGCCGGCTGCGCCCCGCCATCGCGATCTGGAAGTAGGATTGCCCTACCAGCGGATCGAGTCCGCCGGTCGGCGTCGTGAGCGTCGTGCCGGCGGTGTCGAAGTTTGTCGAGCGGTAGAACTTGACCGGTCCCCAGGTGGAGTCGCGCAGCAGGTCGAACGCCTGCCGGGCGACCAGCCCCGCCACCTGGTGCTGGCCGTGCCCGTCGCGCGGCGTTCCCGAGAACACCGAGACGATTACCTGTGGCCGGAACCGCCGGATCACGTCGAGCACGTCCCGCAGCACTGAGTCACGCTGCCAGAAGCGCAGCGTCTCATCTGCCGACTTCGAGAAGCCGAAGTCGTAGACCCGCGTGAAGAACTGGTGGGCACCATCGATCGAGCGGGCGGCGAGCAGCTCTTCACTCCGGATGATGCCCAGCTCGGGGCCGAGCTCCTCGCCGATGAGGTTCTGGCCACCCTCCCCGCGGTTGAGCGAGAGGTAGGCGGCCTGGGCGCCGAGGCCGCGCGACAGCCACGTCAGGAGCTGGGAGTCTTCATCGTCGGGATGGGCGCCGATGACCAAGACGCGCTTGTTGGCGCCGAGTTGGCGCAGCGCGTTGGCCAACGCCGCGACGCCGCCGGTCCCGGCGGGAGTGAGCTGCTGCCCCCGCCCGGCGCCGGCGGCGCCGAGCCCGAGAGCCGCCAGAACGAGGAGTGCGCGTCGCACTATTGGGTAAGGTACACGGTGCCACCCTTCATAACGAACCTGACGCGTTGCAGTTCCGTGATATCCGGGTCCGCAAACCGTCCGGGGGAGACCGAACCGAAGATCTCCGGAAGGCTTTGGGGCGGGGCGAATCTACTACATTATTTTGTATGACTACCACCGCCGCCCCCCCCAAGCCCAAGGTCAGCGCCGACGAGGCGCGCGCCGTCGCCGAGGCGGCACGCGAGGAGCAGTGGGCCGCGCCGAGTTTCGTGCGCGATTTGTTCCTCGGTACGCTGCGGATGGACCTGATTCACCCCTATCCGCTGCAGGACCCCGCCGAGGCCGAGCGGGCGAAGCCATTCCTCGACAAGCTGCATCACCTGCTGGCCACCGTGGATTCCGATAAGATCGACCGCGAGGGCGAGATCCCGCCGAACGTGGTTCAGGGATTGAAGGACATCGGTGCGTTCGGCATCAAGATCCCGAAGGAGTACGGCGGACTCGGCCTGTCGCAGCTCTCCTACATGAAAGCGATCGAGCTGGTGTCGTCGGTCGACGGCTCGATCACCGCACTGCTCTCGGCGCATCAGTCGATCGGCGTGCCGCAACCGCTCAAGATGTTCGGCAGCGAGGCGCAGAAGAAGAAATACTTCCCGCGCCTGGCTCGCGGCGCCGTTTCGGCGTTCGCGCTCACCGAGCCGAACGTCGGCTCCGATCCCGCGGCGATGGAGACCACCGGCGAGCTCGCGCCCGACGGCAGCGCCTGGATCCTGAACGGCGAGAAACTGTGGTGCACCAACGGCACGATCGCCGAGATCTTCGTCGTGATGGCCCGCACCCCGTCGAAGGTCGTCGACGGGAAGGAAAAGAAGCAGATCACGGCGTTCATCGTCGAATCGAACACACCGGGCGTGAAGGTCGAGCATCGCTGCCACTTCATGGGGCTGAAGGCGCTGTACAACGGCGTCATCACCTTCACGAATGTCCGTGTCCCCAAGGACAACGTGCTGTGGGGCGAGGGCAAGGGACTGAAGCTCGCGCTCATCACCCTCAACACCGGCCGCCTGACGTTGCCGATCTCGGC
>DATLVL010000176.1:0-4049 GCA_035577525.1 Gemmatimonadales bacterium
GCGCCGGCATGAGCGGCTCGTGGAAGTGAAGCACGTCGAAGCGCTCCTCGTCGATGATCGCCGCCACGCGGTCGCCCAGGTGAAAGCTCAGCGTGATGCGGGCCACCGAGTCATTGACCGGGACCGCGATCGGAGTGCCGATCCTGTAGAACTCGGGCGTGTCGAAGTCGATGTCGGCGCGGCTGGAGGGGGCGAATATGCGCACCTCCTGGCCATGCCGCCGCAGCTGCCCGGCAAGGTACCGGACATGGTCGTTCACGCCGCCGGGCGAAGCGAAGTCGTATGGGGATACGAGCCCGACCTTCATCTCGATACCCCGCGCTTTCTCACGGTGAGTTGGCCCAGATGGCGTGAGGCACGTGCCACTGCTCGGGGTGGCGCCGGATGAAGTTCTCGAGCTGGAACAGCACCTGCTCGGTGGCCTTCACCTGGTCCCTCCGCTGGTCCCCGGTGTCCTCGGCGAAAACCAGCGGAGCGGCCTCTGCCTGGTAGGTGTCGTCCGGGAGCCGGTACACACAGACGGGGAGGATCGGCGTTCCCGTCCGGAGCGCAATCGCGGCGGGCCCCAGCGGAATCGGGGCGAGCCGCCCGAAGAACAGCATCGGGTAGCCCGTGCCGACGATGTCGCGGTCGATCGCGGTGACCACCATCTCCTCGTCGCGCAGAGCCTGCAGCACTTTGCGAAGGCCGCCCGTATCGAGCGTCAGCACGCTGATCCCGAGACGCGCGCGCGTGTCGCGGTACCACTCGAACATCTGGCGGGGCTCCAGCTCCTCCGCGAAGAAGCTCACCGGCGTGATCGTCGCCGACCAGATCGCCGAAACCACTTCGTACGAGCCCATGTGGCAGGACACGACGAGCACTCCCTTGCCGAGCGCGCGAGCCTGCTCGAGATACTCCATTCCCTGAACCTTCAGCCAGGGCCGCATCGTCTCGACCGATGTCCGCGGCAGCATCATCAGGTCCGCGTACGCCTTGGCGTGATTCCGAAAGTTCAGCCACGAGAGGCGTCGCACCTCCCGCGGGTCGTTTTCCAGCTCCGGGCACGCGATCTTCAGGTTGTACTCGAGGCGCGGTCGCGCCAGCGGGGAGAACAGCCACGCGAATCTGGCCGCCAGCACGGCGAGCGCGTAAGCCAGCGGGCGCGGCAGCCGTTCCACCACCGACTGCACGGCCTTGAACGCCCTGTAGCGCCACAACTCACCCCTCAGCGTGGGTGAACATCGGACGGAACGCGTACCACTGGTCTGGACGCTCTTTGATGAAATCCTCGAAGCGGCTGACCACGCGCTGCATCAACCCTTCTTTCGTCTCGCCGGGCGCCCACGTCAGCGGGGCATCGAGGTGGATGTGATGGTGACCTGGCGTCGTGGCGTACTGGCACGCGGGCATCAGCGGCGCGCCCGTCTTGAGCGCGATGGCGGCAGGTCCGCCGGGAACCACCGCACGCCTGCCAAAGAATCGAACGCCCACCCCAGGCCCCTGCTCGAGGTCGCACAGCAGGGCGACGATCGCGTTGGCCTGCAGGGCCTGCGTGATGCCGCGCACGGCCGACCGGCCCAGCGCTATGACGTTCAGGCCAAAGCGCTGGCGCGTGCGCACGGCAGCGTCGTCGAGCGACCCGGGAAACCGCTCTGCCACGGCAGAGATCGGATACCCGAGCGCGCCGGCGTAAGAACCCGCCATGTCCCAGGAGCCCATGTGAGGCACCGCCATGATCGCCCCCCGGCCCTGGGCGAGAGCGGCATCGAGGTGATCGCGCCCGTCGATCGTCATGCGCTGAAGGAGCTCTTCGGGACTGAGGCTGCCCATGAGCAGAAAGTCGGTGAGCATCCGGCCGTAGTTCTGAAACGCGCGCCGCGCCACCCGCGCAACCTCGCGGTCCGAGCGGTCGCGACCGAGGGCGGCCGCGTAATTCTCCAGCGCGGCACGCCGCTGCCCGGCGCTGAGCCAGAACCACGCCGCGCCACCCGGCGTGGCAGCGGCGTGCCGTACGCCCGGCGGCACCGCCCGCAGGACTCTTGCACCGACTTCGTAGCTAGCGCCGAGCAGACGCAGGCGCGGTCTTGGCGCGAACCACCCGGCGACCGGCGCCGTTGGCTCCCGCCTTGTCTCCCTCAATGAACTCCTCCACCAGGCGCCGTGCCTCGTTGTCGCTGTACTGGACCGGCGGCGACTTCATGAAGTAGGAGCTCGGGCTTTCCAGCGCGCCACCGATTCCGCGGTCGAGCGCCAGCTTGACGCAGCGCACGGCGTCGATGACGATGCCCGCCGAGTTCGGCGAGTCGTGGACCTCGAGCTTGAGCTCGACGTTCAGCGGCACGTCGCCGAAAGAGCGGCCCTCCAGGCGGATGTACGCCCACTTGCGGTCGTGAAGCCAGGGCACGTAGTCCGACGGGCCGATGTGCACGTTCTCCGCGCCTACGTCGTAGTCGAGCTGCGAGGTGACCGAGCGGGTCTTCGAGATCTTCTTGGACATCAGGCGGTCGCGCTCGAGCATGTTCAGGAAGTCGGTGTTGCCGCCGAAGTTCAGCTGGTACGTGCGCTCGAGCTTCACGCCGCGGTCCCGGAACAGGCGCGTCAGCACGCGGTGGATGATCGTCGCGCCGACCTGCGACTTGATGTCGTCGCCGATGATCGGGAGGCCCTTCTCCTCGAAGCGCTTCTGCCAGTACGGCTCGCGGGCGATGAAGACGGGGATGCAGTTGACGAACCCGACCCCGGCGGCAAGCGCCTGCTCGACGTACCACTTGGTCGCCTCTTCGGAGCCGACCGGCAGGTAGCTGACCACCACGTCCGCTTTCGTCTTCTTGAGGATGCCGACCACGTCCGCGGTCTCGCCCGGCGCCTTCTGCACGATGTCTGCCAGGTACTTGCCGATCCCGTCATGCGTCATGCCGCGCTGGACCTTGACGCCCAGCGGGGGAACGTCGCTGAACTTCACGGTGTTGTTGGGGCCGGCGAAGATCGCCTTCGAGAGGTCGAGGCCGACCTTCTTCTTGTCGATGTCGAACGCGGCCACGAATTCGATGTCGTTGATGTGGTAGCCGCCAAGGTTGACGTGCATGAGACCGGGCACGGCCTCCGTCTCCGAGGCGTTCCGGTAGTAGTGCACGCCCTGGATCAGGGAGGAGGCGCAGTTGCCGACCCCCACGATGGCGACGCGCACCTTGCCGTTCCGATGGCCATTCTTGTGGCCGTTCTTTTGACCGTTCTTCACGCCCCGACCTCCTCACGAACTTTCACTCGATCTTTGATTCCAAGCAGCTGATCCAGGCGCGCGCGCTCGCGCGCGATGTTCTCCAGATCCAGAGAGCAGTAGACCTGCCGGCCCTCGCGCCGGGTACGGATGATGCCACCAACGCGCAGCATCCTGAGGTGCCACGAGATCCGCGGCTGGCTCATGTGCAGGTGGGTGGCGAGGTCGTTCACGTTCTCCTCGCCCTTGCCCAGGCGCTCCAGGATGCGCAGGCGGGTGGGGTTGGCAAACCCCAAAAAGTGGTCAGGAAGCTCGTGGCGCTGGTTCTGAAGAAACATAACGGTTGCTTTATATGGAGTCTAACGCATAAAGGGTTCGTTATGTATGCGTAAGGCTGCGCAACCGGGATGTTCGGGCCCCACAATTCGCAGCGAACGTGCGCGTCGCGAAGGGAAGGGATCTTATCCGCCGGCTGGCGCCGGCGCTGGCGATCGCCTGCATGGCGGTCGGTTTATCGGTTCAGGTCGCACTGGCCGATACGACTGGCGTAACCGTAAATCCAACCACCGGCTATGCGACGACCGCAATCACCGTCGACGGCACATACGTCATCTCGACTGGACAGTGCCCGGCTGGTGTCGTCATAACCATGACGTTCTATTTCTACTTCGACACCCCCAATACGGTGATCGCGATTCGGGTTCCGGTCACGACCTGCAATAAGGGCGTCTACGACACCGGACCCCTCAAGCCGTGGATTCCGCCGTCTGCCGTGGCGACGGTGGGCAAGCACGCAATCCTGGTGAACGTCATCAACGGCGCCACAGGCGCAACAACATCAAGCGCGACG
>DATLVL010000177.1:0-3970 GCA_035577525.1 Gemmatimonadales bacterium
CCGGAGAAGATGGAAGCGGTCCTCGAGGACGCCTACATCCTCGTGCACGACAAGAAGATCTCCGCGATGAAGGACCTGCTCCCGCTGCTCGAGAAGGTCGCGCAGTCGGGCAAGCCTCTGCTGCTTATCGCTGAGGACATCGAGGGTGAAGCGCTGGCGACGCTGGTGGTCAACAAGCTGCGCGGCACCCTGAAGGTGTGCGGGGTGAAGGCGCCCGGGTTCGGTGATCGCCGCAAGGAAATGCTCACCGACATCTCGATTCTCACCGCCGGCAAGGTGATTTCCGAGGAGCTGGGGTTCAAGCTCGAGAACACCGTGTTGGGCGACCTGGGCCAGGCCAAGCGCATCGTGGTCGACAAGGACAACACCACGCTGATCGGCGGCAAGGGGAAGCAGGTCGACATCCAGGGCCGCATCGGCCAGATCAAGGCCGCGATCGAGAAGTCGACGTCGGATTACGACAAGGAGAAGCTGCAGGAGCGGCTCGCCAAGCTGGCCGGCGGGGTCGCCGTGATCAACGTCGGCGCGGCCACCGAGACCGAGATGAAAGAGAAGAAGGCCCGCGTGGAAGATGCATTGCACGCCACGCGCGCCGCGGTCGAGGAAGGCATCGTGCCGGGCGGCGGCGTCGCGCTGCTGTGGTGCCAGAAGGCGCTCGACAAGATCAAGGGCAGCGATGACGACGAGAAGATCGGCATCGAGATCGTGCGCCGTTCGCTCGAGGAGCCGATTCGCATGATCGTCCAGAACGCCGGTGCCGAAGGAGCGATCATCGTCGGCAAGGTGAAGGAAGCGGCCAAGCTGAACTACGGCTACAACGCGCAGGCCGACGAGTATGAAGACCTGGTCGTGGCCGGTGTCATCGACCCGACCAAGGTGACGCGCACGGCGCTGCAGAACGCGGCGTCGATCGCCGGGCTGTTGCTCACGACCGAATGCGTGGTGGTCGAAAAGAAGGAGAAGGAGAAGGCACCGCCGATGCCGGGTGGCGGCGGCGGCATGGGTGGGATGTACTAAAACGAGACGGACAGACGTATAGAAGCCCAGAACAGGCACTCCGGACCAGTTCCGGAGTGCCTGTTCTGTTTCGATATAGAATGAAAGGCCCTTCAAGCATTACCTTACAGTCGTGACCAGTCCGACGGGATCGAGCCCCCCTCCGGCTGCCCCACTGCCTCATGAGCGCGCGACGCTGTCTCGCGAGCTCAGTGAATTCTTGATCGAGCTGTCGATCGCCCTCCACAAGCATTCGATGTATCCCGGAGATCACCCGTCCCTGGGGCCAGCCGCGGCCGGCGTGCTGCGCCGCTCCGAAGCGCTGCTCAGGGACCGGCCCTCGATCTCCCTGGGCGTGGCGCGCAACCAGCTGGTGATCGAAGGCGTGGCGACCGATCCGCGGCATCCCGTGCTGGCGGAGCTCGCGGGACGGCTGCATCGGCATCACCTCGGCGCCGTCACCTTCAGCCGCGGCGTCGAGCTGGGGGAAGTCCGGGACATGCTCCGCACGCTGGCCGTGGAAGCCGACCGGACCGGGCAGCCGCTGGGTCTCGGCGACCCCGCGCGGCTCGCGGCGTGGAGCCACATCCGATTGCACCCGATGACGTACGAACGCCTCGAGCTGTTGGACGAAACGCCCAGTGAGCTGGACGCGGGCGGCGACGCACGCTCGACGGACGAGATGGGAGGAGCGCGGGTGCGCAGCGCCCAGCTGTGGATCGGCCTCGCCCGGGCCGCGCTCGCCGGCCAGATCGGGGAGGAGGAGGCGCCGTCGACCAAACCTTCCGTCATTGCCAAGGCGATCGACGAGCACCAGCACGGGGAGGCCTACGATCAGGTGATCGTCGGCTACCTGCTCCAGATCGCCGAAGAGCTGAAAGCGGCCGGGGGTCAGGAGGCGGTCGAGCTGCGCCGCCGCACGTCCCAGCTGATCGGGGAAATGCAACCGGAGACGCTGCGCCGCCTGATCGAGATGGGCGGCGACGGGGCGCAGCGACGCAAGTTCGTGCTCGACGCGTCGCTCGGGATGGCGGTGGACGCGGTGCTCGAGATCGTCCAGGCGGCGGCCGACGCATCGCACCATTCGGTGTCGGGGTCGCTGATGCGGATGCTGTCAAAGATGGCGGCCCACGCGGAGCAGGGGAAACCGCAGGCGCGCTCCCTCGCCGATCGCGCGCTGCGCGAGCAGGTGCGTGGGCTGCTCACCGGCTGGAGTCTGACAGATCCGAACCCCGAGGCCTACGGTCTGGCGCTGCAGCGCATGTCGCAGGCGTCGACGGCCGTCGCCGACACGATTGCCTGGCGGCATGCGCCGGAGCCCGAGCGGATCGTGCAGATGAGCCTCGAAGCGGGTGCGGTGGGCCCGGGCGTGTATCGCGCCTGCAGCGCCATGGTCGACCGCGGTCGCCTCAGCGTGCTGATTGATCTGCTGGAGACGGCCCCGGCGGATTCTACGACGGCGCAGGAGCTGTGGGGGAGGGCCGTGAGTCCCGAGACGCTGCAGTGGCTGCTCGCGTCCGAGCCGGTGGACTTCGGTACCGTCGATCGCGTGTTGCCCCGGCTCGGCGTCTTCGCGTCGGATCCGCTGCTCGACGCCCTGGCCACCGCGGAAGAACGTGCCACGCGCCGGGCGCTGCTCGACCGTCTGAAACAGCTGGGCCCGATTCTCGGGCCGAGCCTCACGGCGCGCCTCACCGACGAGCGCTGGTACGTGCTGCGCAATCTGCTCACGCTGCTGGAAGAGCTGCCCGAGCTGCCGCTCGGGTTCACCGTGCTGCCGTGGGTGACGCATGCCGATCCGCGCGTGCGGCTCGAGGCCGTCAAGATCGGCGTGAGCACCGCGACGGAGCGCGACCGGGTCATTACGCAGGCGCTGTCCGACGCCGACCACCGCGTCGTGCGGCTCGCCATGATTGCGGCGCTCCAGGCGGCGGTGCCGCCGGCGGCTGTGCCGCGCATCATCGACCTGGCCGGCGATCGCCAGGGGCCGTCCGACACCCGGCTCCAGGCGATCCGGTTGCTGGGGGTGGCGCGCGCGCCGGAAGCGTTCCAGCAGCTGGTGACACTGGTGGATGGCGGCCGTACGCTGCTCGGGAAACGCAAACTGCTACCGCGCTCGCGCGAGCTCGTCGCCGCGGTGACCGCACTGGCGATGGGATGGCGCGCCGAGCCGCGCGCGCTCGAGCTGCTTGCCCTCGCCGCGATCTCCAAGGACGCCGACGTGCGCGCGGCCACCGATCCGGAGGGCGCGCAGTCGTGAGCGAGGCCGCTGAATTCCTCGGCGCCTTCGCACAGGCGCTCGCCGGCATGTCGCTCTACGGCGACGGGCATCCGGCGCGCGAGCGGGCGATCGACACCGCCTATCAGGAGCTGCGCGATTTGCAGTCGCAGCATCCGCACCCGTTGTTCACGTTCCTGGGCGATGAAGTGATCTTCGGACGGCTGCCGCTGCGCGAGATGCGGGACTGGGGCTGGTCGAGTCGGCTGGCCGAAGCCGGGATCCAGCGTCTCGAGTTTGCCGACGACGTAACGCGCGACGACTTCGAGGGATTTCTCGAGGACGTGTACTCGCGTCTCACCCTCGTGGGTCTCGACACGGCCGACGCGCGCCAGATGCGGCCCAGCGGCATCAAGTTCGGCGTCGTCGGCGTGCGCAGCGGCGCGGAGGAGGTCGAGGACGCGCTTCCCACGGCGACGATCGCCTTTTCTCTGGGTGAGGAGGCGGAGACGATCCGCTGGCTGCACGACGAGGTCAAGCAGCGCGAGTCGCTGCCACTGGCCGAAGCCGAGGCGGTGGTGCGATCGCTCTCGGTGGCGATGCACGGCGATCAACAAATGATTCTGCCGCTGCTGCAGCTCAAGCAGTTCGATGAATACACCACGACCCACTCTAGATCGGTCCACAGCAGGTTCAGCACGCGCCGTATCGGCAGCACGCGGCGAGGCTCCAGTAGCAGGGCGACGAGAAGCGTGC
>DATLVL010000178.1:0-3247 GCA_035577525.1 Gemmatimonadales bacterium
AGCCGGCGTGCGAAGAAGTGCGTGTAGTATTGGCCCATCGCCGCCTGGTAGTCGGGAGCACTGCAGGTGAGATCCCGCTCATGGCGGGCCAGGACGGTGCGCACCGATTCGGGCAGCGTCGCCACGAGGCTCGAGTCGTCCGCTTTGTACCGGCGAAAACTGAGCGCCGGGCCTGCCATGATGAGACTCTTCACTCCAGCCGGGTGCGACAGCACGTAGTCCGTCGCCAGCATCGTGCCCCAGGAGTGACCGTAGAGGTGAACCTCGGTGAGACCGAGGGCCCGCCGCACCTCCGCCAGCTCGGTCAGGAACCGCTGCATCGTCCACAGTGTCGAATCGACGGGGTGTTCGGAGTGCCCGCTGCCCAGTTGATCGTAGAACACCACCGGTCGCTCGTCGGCGAGGGCCGCCAACGGCTTCAAGTAAGTGCTTGGCACGCCCGGGCCACCGTGCAGTACGAGCAGCGGCGTGCGCGTGCCGCTCCCGACAATGCGGTACCACACCCGCCCGCCGGGGACCGGGATGTAGCCCTCCCGCGGCGCAAGGCCGTGGGGACCGCTCGGCCCGCAGGACGCGGCGACGAGCACCAGGGTGGCGGCGAGACACGGCACGACGGCGGCGCGCATCCTAGCGTTTGTCGATCGGCACGTACCCCCGGGCCGGGGCCCCGATGTAGATCTGGCGCGGCCGCGAGATCTTCTGCTCTTTGTCGGTCAGCATTTCCTGCCACTGCGCCAGCCACCCCGGCGTCCGTCCGATGGCAAACAGCACGGGGAACATGTCGACCGGGAATTTCATCGCTTCGTAGATGATGCCCGAGTAGAAATCGACGTTGGGGTACAGCTTGCGGGACACGAAGTAGTCGTCCTGCAGCGCGATGCGCTCGAGCTCGAGCGCCAGGTCGATGAGCGGATTCTTCCCGGTGACCGCGAACACTTCGTCGGCGACCTGCTTGATGATGCGGGCCCGCGGATCGTAGTTCTTGTAGATGCGGTGGCCGAAACCCATCAGCTTCACGTCGCCGCGTTTCACGCGCTCGACGTACGCCGGCACCTTGTCCTTCGAGCCGATTTCCCGCAGCATACGCAGCACTTCCTCGTTGGCGCCGCCGTGCAGCGGGCCGTACAGCGCCGCCGCGGCCGCCGCCATAGTCGAGTAGGGATCGGCGTGCGCCGATCCGACGCCGCGCATCGCACTGGTGGAGCAGTTCTGCTCGTGGTCGGCGTGGAGGATGAACAGCACGTCGAGGGCGTGCTCCAGCACCGGATGCGGCTTGTACTTCACCTCCGTCGCCTTGAACATCATGTTGAGGAAGTTGCCGGTATAGCTGAGATCGTTGTCGGGGTAGGCGTACGGCATGCCGACGGTGTGGCGGTTCGCGAACGCCGCCAGCGTCGGCGTTTTCGCGATGAGGCGATGGATCTGGTCGCGCCGCGAGGTCGGGTCGGCGATGTGCTTCGCTTCAGGATAGAAGGTCGACAGTGCCGCCACCGTGCTCACGAAAACGCCCATCGGGTGCGCATCGTGGTGGAAGCCGTCGATGAACTTCTTGATGTTCTCGTGAATGATCGTGTGGTGGGTGATGTCGTACACCCACTGGTCCAGCTCCGACGGCTTGGGCAGCTCGCCGTTGAGCAGCAGGTACGCCGTCTCGAGGAACGTGCTGCGTTCCGCCAATTCCTCGATCGGATAGCCGCGGTAACGCAGAATGCCGCGGTCCCCGTCGATGTAGCTGATGGCGCTGCGGCACGCCGCCGTGTTGAGGTACGCCGGGTCGTAGCTCATCAACCCGAAGTCTTCGGGGCCGATCTTGATCTGCCGCAGGTCGGCGGCCCGGACGGCCCCCTCGTGAATCGGGATCTCGTAGGTCTTTCCTGTACGATTGTCGACGATCGTCAACGTTTCAGTAGGCACGCTGGCCCGGTCCTGTCATGAGAAATCGCGGGGAAAGATACCCCGCCACTGTTCGGAACGCGCAATTCTCGTAAGTTTGGCGGCGTGAGCCCAGCAGCCAATCCGCCGCCTGCGCAGCCGCCGGCGCCGAAGGGACCGCAACCAGCCCCGCGGACGCCGCCGCGCCAGAGCCTCTATCCCACCCGTTCCGCGGCCGGCGCCACCCTCGGTGCGCTGCTCGCGTCGCAAGGGTTCGTGTCGTGCTTGTTGCTCGGTGTGACGCCGGAGGGCGTGGAGATCGCGGCGAATGCCGCCAAGGCCATGGGAGCGAGCTTCGACGTCATCGTGTCGGCATTTATCCGACTCGGGTCGAACCTCGCGCCGATCGGGGCGCTGGCCGAGACCGACACCTCGACCGAGATGGACCCGGAGTTTGCGCCCGGCGCCAACCTGATCGACAAGCTCGGCTCGGCGATCGAGGAGTCGCGCGCCCGTGTGCGGCGCGACCTGGTGCTCTACCGCACGCAGCGGCCGATCAAGAAGTTCGAGGGACGCCAGATCATCGTGATCGACGGGCAGGTCTTCTATCCGTGGAAGGTCCTCGCCGCGGCCCGCGCCGTGGCCGAGCTGGGCGGGAAGCGCATCGCAATCGCGACGCCGGTCGCCAGCGTCACCGCCGCGGACCGCGTTCGGGCGCGGCAGTACGAATTCATCTGTCCCAACGTGCTCGCCGATCAGGAGAGCACGCCGGCGCTCTACGGCGATGCCACGGGGGATAGCCCGGAGCGGCTCAAGAGCATCATGATTGCTCACCAAGCAGCGTAGCTGGCGGTAGAACTGAAAACGCGAAAACGGGACGGACACCGGCATCGGTGACCGTCCCGTCTCTTTTCATCAGCTACCTCTTCCGCCTTCTACTACCGCCCGTATTCGATCTCCACCATCCCTTTTTCCAGCCACTGATGCTCGCCCCGCAAGACTTCCTGCGCGATGTTGTACGTCGGCACGTCCTCGTTGCGCCACAGGCCGTGGAACTTTCCCTTCACGCGGCCGCGCGCCTGGCGGCAGAAGACGTCGGCGACCTTGACCGCGTGCGCGCCGGTCGCGGGATCGTCCTTGAGGAGACGCTGCGCCCGCGCGCACGTGGCCGCCATGGCGAACAGTTCCGAGCCGACGTCCACGAGCCGGAACAGCACGCCCTGGCGCAGCTCGAGCTTGGGGCCGAAGCGGATCATTGCATGGAACACGTTGCGGGCGAGGCGGCGCGCGCTGCGCTCCACGAAGCGCACGTGTCCGGCGAGGGCCCCGAACTCGCCGTACTTGGGCCAGAAGCCCCAGCCGATCCAGCGCGACG
>DATLVL010000179.1:0-2062 GCA_035577525.1 Gemmatimonadales bacterium
ATGTAGCCCTGCCGCAACGCGGAATTGCGAATTGAGCGTGTCGTGAGCTGACGGAGGTGATCGACGACCTGCGCGGGAAAGTTGGCGACACCGAAGAGCTGCATCGTCGAATGGAGAGGCTGATCGAGCAACATGGATCCAAACACCACCGCGTTCGGTGGCGGAGTGTTCGCCCGACAAACGTTTCATTCTCGTTCGGGACGTGCTGCTTGCCGGGCAACACTGCTTCTGCGTGACCGGGGAGCGACGGTGTCGTCCGAATCCCACACCGGCACCCGTTTCGGAGCACAACGTGTGGCCCGCATCACGAAAGGTCGGGTAACGTGTTGCGTGGGACCCGGGTCTCCTTCTTGCTCAGGTCTTTCGCAAAATGGCCAGCATTATTTCCTTTCAGGGAGCGGTGATTAGCGACCGTCGACTCCGCGGCACACGCCGTCGCCTGGAAGGCAATCCGTACACCCCGCGCGAGTGGTCGCTCTGGCTGCTCGATCGCTGGTCGGATTTCGCCCGCACTCCCGAGCCACTGCTAATGGATGCCGGCGCCGCCGGCGAGCATCTCGTGGCGCGGGTGCGTCTCTGGCTGGCCGGGCTGGTCTTCCTCATCCCCGCCATCGATCGTCTGGCGCGCCCCGCCGAGCGCGAAGTGACGATCGGGCTCAGTTTCGCCGCCGTCGGATTCCTGCTCGCGATCCTCGCGTATCGCATCACGCGGCGAAAGTTGTACCGGCCGTGGATCGGATTCGCCACCGGGCTGCTCGACGTCACCCTCGTCAGCCTCGCGCTCGTGAGCTTCCTGCTCATCGATCAGCCCCACACGACGCTCAACAGTCGCGTCGTCTACCCGATCTACCTGCTCGCCATCGCCGCCTCAGCGCTGCGCTTCGACCCACGCATCTGCGCCGTGACGGGGCTGGGCGCGATCGTGCAATACCTGGCGGTGGTGATCGTCACCGTCGTGACGCATCCAAACCTTGCCGGCTCGCCCGACGCGGTCACCTACGGGCAGTTCGAGTGGAGCGACCAGATTTCGCGCCTCATGCTGCTCGCCATTGCGGGCATCCTGAGCACCAGCATCGTCCTGCGCACGCGGCGGCTGCAATGGTTCTCGGCGCGGGACCGTCTTACGGACGTGATCAATCGGAGCGCCTTCGACGACCTGCTGGTCCGGCAAGCCGACCGCGCCCAGCGTGGCGGCACGGGTCTGGTCGTCGTGCTCGTCGATCTCGATCGCTTCGGGTCGTTCAACGAGACCTACGGCGCGTCCGCCGGCGACCGGACGCTGCGGCTCGTGGCCGGGACGATCCGACAGGTGACGGGGCGCCGCGGGCTCGTGGCTCGCTACGGGGGCGATGAGTTCGCAGTGCTGGTGGAGGAAGCGAGAACGGACGGGGCGGTGCAGCTCGCCGAGCAGATTCGGGCGGCGGCGGCCGCGACGCCGGCCCATCCGTCGCGCATGAGTGTTCCCGAGCCGCTTACGGTGAGTATCGGCATCGCCGCGTTGCCGGCCGACGGCGTGGACCCGCGCGACATCTGCGCCAGGGCAGAGCAGCGGCTCGCGGAGGCGAAGCGCGCCGGGGGAAATCGCGTCGCCGCCACGGAGCCTGCCGTCACCTAAGTCCTAGAAGAGATTCGCCGCCCGCACGCGAAAATCGACGTTGTCGGCAACCCATTTCCACAGATCCGCCTGCTGATCGAGCGGCACGTCCGGCTTCACCTGCGTGTGCCACCCGGTCATCACCTGCGCTTCCTCGGTCCACAGGCGGACGCGCTTGCGGCGCACCTGCTTCTTCCAGTTCTCTCCCACCGTCGGGCTTGCGTACAGCAGGCGTACCGTCACGCTGCGCGACAGGTACTCGAGCGGGCTGAGATCGATGCGCTGGTAGGGGGTCTCGCCGGCGGCGAGTTTCGTCCCCGGCGGGACGTCGGGGACGCCGTCGCTCAACACAATGACGTTGAGCGGCGCGAGAATCAGCCCGCGCTCCTTGATCATCCCCGACACGCGCTGGAAAAAGGCGTTGAAATCGGTGTACTCGTCGGTGGACAGATACCACGCCCGGAGATC
>DATLVL010000180.1:0-8912 GCA_035577525.1 Gemmatimonadales bacterium
CGCGGCGCGGGCGAGCGCGTCGTCGAGCTGCTCGCCGATCACGGCATCCCGGCGCGCATCGAGGCGCTGGCCCGCCTGTGGCGCAGCGACGTGCCGACGCCGATCATGGTGCTCGCCGGCGCCGTAACGACCGGCGGATTGGCCGCCGGCCTGCTGGCGTCGGCGCCGCTGCTGTTCGCCACCACGCCGCTCGTGGCGGTGAGTCTCGTGAGCCTGGCGACGCTCGGGCGGCGCACGCCGGTGTGGAACCCGCGGCCCGCCGGGCGCAGCGTACTCCCGCAAGACGCCGAGCGGGAAGCGGCGCGCACCCTGGCGGAGCTGCCAAGCGGCACCGCGCGTACGCTGCTGATCGATCTGCTGCGCCGCACCGCTGGGTCGCCGGTCGGGCCCGCGCTCGTCGGCGCGCTCGTCGTGGCGGCCTGCGCGGCGGCCCGCCAGCTCGCCGCGCTCGATCGCCATCTCGACGCCGGGGATGCCAACGTCGATCGGCTCACGAACCGGCCCGAAGGACTCGATGCCCTGGCGCGGTGCGAGCAGGGCCGCGACGCGCTGGTGCAGCGGCTGCTCGAGACGACAGCGACGCTCAGCCGGTTAACCGGAGACGCCGCATTGCAGGCGGCACTGCCCGATTCGCCGCTCACCGCCGCGGCGCGCGAACTGGCGGAAGAGGGACGACTCCAGGCCGACGCGGCCCGCGAGGTCGAGGAGCTGCTTACGGCTTCTTGCTGAGATTGCGCAGCCGGTTGATATCGTGTTGCGTGAGACCTCTGCCGCCGTAGCGCTCTTCGGTCCAGGGGTCTCCGTGCATGTGGTAGCCGTTCTGCTCCCAGAACCCGGGGACGTCGGCGTCGAGAAGCGTCAGCCCCCGCACCCATTTGGCGCTCTTCCAGAAATAGAGATGCGGGACGAGCAGCCGGGCCGGCCAGCCATGCTCCGGCGTCAGCGGCTCGCCATCGTGCACCAGCGCGACGAGGTTCGCCGACCGGTCGAGATCGGCGAGCGGCAGGTTGGTCGTGAAGCCCTCTTCGGCCGAGACGAGACAGTAGCGCGCTTGGGTCCGCACACCGGCGCGCTGCAACAGGGATTGCACCGACACGCCGCTGAAGCGGTTATCGAACCGGCTCCACGTCGTGACACAGTGGATGTCGCATTGCGTGGTGGAGCGGGGCAGGGCGAGCAGCTCGTCGTAGCGCAGTACGAAGGGCCGCTCGACGAGGCCGTCTACCGTGAACGTCCAGGTCGCGAGATCGACCGTCGGAACGAGTCCGTAGTGCAGCACCGGCCATTTCTTCGTGAGCACCTGCCCGGGGGGCAGGCGTGGCTGGGACGGTGCGGGCTCGGTCACGACACCCGCATCGCGGGCTCGGTAAGGCGCGTCGTCACGCCGAACGCCGACTCGAAGCCCCGCAGCACGGCACGCACCGTTTCTTCCCACAACCCCGGGTCCGGTGCGCCGCCCCGCTCCTGGGCTACGGACGTCATGACGACTCCGGGAATACCGCATGGTACGATGCGATCGAACGACGCCAGATCGGTCGTGACGTTGAGCGCAAAGCCGTGCCAGGTGACCCACTGTTTTACGTGGATGCCGATGCTGGCGATCTTCCGCCCTCGCGTCCACACGCCGGTCAACCCGGGATTGCGCTCCGCGGGGATCGACAGCGCGCCCAGCGCGTCGATCAGTGCCTGCTCCAGTGTGCGGAGGTACCAGTGCAGGTCCGGCCGGTAGCCCTTGAGATCGAGAATCGGATAGCCGACGAGCTGCCCGGGGCCGTGGAAGGTGACGTCGCCGCCGCGCTCGACTTCCACGACGTCGATGCCCGAGGGATTCAACAGGTGCTCGGCGCGCGTTGTGCGGCCCAGCGTCACGACGGGGTCGTGCTCCAGGAGCAGCAGGACGTCGTGCGGCAGCCGGCCCGCGATGCGGTCGTGCGCCAGGCTGCGCTGCAACTCGAGCGCCGCGCGGTACTCGGTTCGGCCCGCAAGGATTACGTCGAGGGGGTGCGCGCTCATGCGGCCCCGCCCGGCACTGCGCCGGCCGCGCGCGTCGCCCAACGGCTGGCAGCGATCCCGAAGCTCAGCGCCAGCGCGCCCCAGAGGATCAACCCAGCGAGTCCCAGCACGCGATCGGCGAGCGCGGCGAGGAAGCCGATGATCAGTGCGCCGACAGCCGCCAGCACGGCGATCACGCCCCGCTGCCACACGTTCTCGATCGGGCCGCTGCGCCGCCAGCCGAAGAAGGCCGCCAGGCTCAGCGACGCGATCATGCCGGCGAACAAGGGGTCCGAGAACGCCTGCTGGTAGGCGGCGGCTTCGAGGTGGCTGCGCAGCTGGCTGACGACGACCTGCGCCAGGGTCATCACGGCTCCGCCGAGCCCGGTCCCGGTTGCGATCGCTCCCAACCCGACAGCCACCGGGTCCTTCGCCGCATCGCTCAGATATTGATCGCCCGGCCGAGCGAATCGAGGCAGGCTTCCGCCACGGCCTCCGACATCGTCGGATGCGCGTGGATCGCGAGCTCGACCTCCTCGACGGTGTATTCGTTCTCGCGGGCCACCGCCAGCTCATGGATCATTTCCGACGCGTGGGCACCGACGATGTGGGCGCCGAGGATCTCTCCGTACCGCTTTTCCCGGAGCACCTTCACGAACCCCTCCGTTTCCCCCGTCCCGCGAGCCCGGCCGTTGGCGGAAAACGGGAACTTCCCGGCGACGTACTCGAGCTTCCGCTCCTTACACTGGTCTTCCGAGAGTCCGATGCTCGCCACCTCGGGGTGACAGTACGTCACGCTCGGCACGTTGTCGTAGCGGAGGGCGTGGGGCTGTTTTCCGGCGAGGCGCTCCGCGACATTGATCCCCTCCCGGCTTCCCTTGTGCGCCAGCATCGGCGGACCGGCGACGTCGCCGATCGCGTAGTATCCCTGTGCGGTGGTCTGGAGGGTCTGGTCGACCTTGATGAAACCGCGGTCGGTCAGCTGAATGCCGCATTCCTTGAGTCCGATGTCCTCGGTATTGACTGCCCGGCCCGCCGCCATCAGGACAGCGGCTGCCTCGACCTGCTGCTTGCCGCCGTCCGCCTCCACGTCCAGCACGACCTTGTCCTTGCCGACGGCGGCCTTGGTCACCTTCGCGCCGGCGATCACGGTGATCCCCCGCTTGCGGTAGCTCTTGGCGAGCTCGGCCGACGCCTCGGCGTCCTCGAGCGGGAGAATGCGAGGCAGGGCCTCGATTAGCGTCACCGGCACGCCGAAGGCGTTGAAGATGTCGGCGAACTCCATCCCGACGGCGCCGGCGCCGATGACCGCCACCGACGCGGGGAGCTTCTCGAGCAGCAGTGCTTCGTCGGAAGAGATCACGGTCGTCTTGTTGATCTCGAGCCCGATCTGGGGGATGCCCTTCACGCGCGACCCGGTAGCGATGACCACGGCCTTCTTGGCTTCGAGCACGTCGCTCCCGACCTTCACTTTGCGGCCCGGCTGCAGGACGCCCATCCCCTTGAAGACGGTGATCTTGTTCTTCTTCATCAGGAATTCGACGCCGCGGGAGTTCTGGTCGGCGACCTTGCGGCTGCGCTTCATGGCGACGCCGTAGTCGGTCTTCACGGTGCCGATCGCCACTCCGAAGTCGGCCGAATCCTTGAGCAAATGGGCGATGTAGGCCGAATGCAGCAAGGCTTTGGTCGGGATGCACCCGATGTTGACGCACACCCCGCCGAGCTTCTCGCGCTCCACCACGGCGCAGGCCAGGCCGAGCTGCGCCGCCCGAATAGCGCATTCATAGCCGGCGGGCCCTCCACCGAGAACGATCACGTCAAATTGACTTGGCACAGTTCTCCCTCGATTGCGGATCGCGGGTTTCGGATTGCGGATTCTCTTCAATCCGGATCGCGGTGCGCGGGATCAATCCGCAGTCCGCAATCCCCAATCCGCAATTCATAACAGCATCGCGAGTGGGTTTTCGAGCATCTGCTTCAAGGTTTTGAGAAACGCGGCGCCCGTCGCGCCGTCGATCACCCGGTGGTCGCAGCTCATCGTCAGCCGCAGCCGCCGCCGCACCACGACTTGGCCGTCGACCGCGACCGGCTTCGCGGCCATCGTTCCGACGGCGAGAATGCCGGCTTCGGGCGGATTGATCACACCGGTGAACTGGTCGATCTCGAACATGCCGAGATTCGACACCGAGAACGTCGAGCCCGTGTACTCTTCGGGCTTCAGGCGGCGCTCGCGGGCGCGTCCGGCGAGCTCGCGCGACTCCGCCGAGATCTCGAGCAGCGACTTGCGATCGGTGTTGCGGATGACGGGCGTGATCAAGCCGTCTTCAATGGCGACGGCCACGCCGAGATGCACTTCGTTCCAGTAGCGGATGTGGTCCTCCTGCCACCAGGCATTGCAGGCGCCGTGCTTGATGAGCGCCAGCGCCGTGGCCTTCAGGAGGATGTCGTTGACGCTAATCTTTCCCTGGTCGCCGAGCTGCTGGTTGAGCGCGGCACGTGCGTCCGCGGCCCGCTCCATATCCACTTCGGTCGTCAGGAAGAAGTGCGGCACGGGCCCCAGCGACGCCGCCAGCCGCCTGGCGATCGTCTTGCGGATCTGGGTGAGCGGCACGTCGCGGTAGGCCACGCCGTCAACCGGCTGGGGCACCGCTGAGCGCGGCACTGCGACCGCCGCGGCGCCGGCGCCCTCCAGGTCGCGCATTACGACGCGCCCGCCCGGACCCGAGCCCTGCACGAGCTTCAAGTCGACGCCACGCTCCTTGGCGAGTCGCTTGGCGAGCGGCGAGGCGCGCACCACCCGCGTCGCATCCGCCGGCGCGACCGAAACCGGTGCCGGAGCCGGAGCAGCTGCTGGAGCGGGCGTTGCCGATGGCTGACGGCTGACAGCTGGCGGCTGAGAGCTCTTCGCGGGCGCGGCCGGCACCGCCGCGGCCACGGTCTCTCCCGGCGCACCGATCACCGCCACCGTCGCCCCCACCGGCACTGTCGCGCCCTCGGCGACGATTTGCTTGAGCAGCTGTCCGTCGGCCCGGGCGACGATCTCCATGACAGCCTTGTCCGTCTCGACCTCGGCGAGCGTTTCGCCGGTCTTGACCGCATCCCCGACGGCCTTGGACCACTTCACGATCCGCCCCTCCTCCATCGTCGGGGAGAGCGCCTCCATCACGACGTTCGTGGCCATGTCAGTCGAGGTAGAGGACGCGACGCGCCGCCGCGACCACTTTTTCAGGGGACGGCTTGGCGAGCCGCTCGAGCTGCTTGTTATAGGGCATCGGGACATCGGCCTGGGTTACGCGCAGCACGGGGGCGTCGAGCTGGTCGAACGCCTCGCGCTGGATGAGATCGACCACCTGGGCCCCGATGCCGCACTGCGGCCAGCCTTCTTCGACTACGACGACGCGGTTGGTCTTGGCTACCGAGCCGAGGATCGCTGCGTCGTCGAGCGGGCGCAGGGTGCGCAGGTCGAGCACTTCGGCCGAGATGTCCTGACTCGCCAGCTGGTCGGCCGCCTTGAGGGCGACCGACACGGTTTTGGAGTGGCAGATGATGGTGACGTGGCTGCCTTCGCGTTTGACTTCGGCCTGACCGATCGGGATGAGGACCTCGCCCTCGGGGACCTCGCCCTTGTTGTTGTAGAGCATCTCCCCTTCGAGCACGATCACCGGGTTGTTGTCGCGAATCGCCGACTTCAACAGGCCCTTGGCGTCGTAGGGTGTCGCGGGAGCGACGACCTTGAGACCGGGGATATGTGACAACCATGACTCCCACGCCTGCGAGTGCTGGGAGGAGAGCTGCAGGGCGGCGCCGTTGGGCCCACGGAAGACAATGGGCATGGAGATCTGGCCGCCGGACATGTACAGCATTTTGGCGGCCGAGTTGACGATCTGGTCGAGCGCCAGCACGGCGAAGTTCCAGGTCATGAATTCGACGACCGGCCGCAATCCCCCCATCGCGGCGCCGACGCCGATGCCGGCGAATCCCAGCTCCGCGATCGGCGTGTCGACGATACGCTTGGCGCCGAATTCCTCGAGCAGCCCACGGCTCACCTTGTAGGCGCCCTGGTACAGACCGACTTCCTCGCCCATCAGAAAGACGTTGGGATCGCGCTGCATTTCCTCGCGCAGCGCCTGGTTCAGCGCGTCCCGGTACGTGATGGTGGGCATCGCTCAGTCCGCCAGCACGTGGGTCGTCAGCTCTTCCGGGGCGGGGTCGGGACTCTCGTCGGCGAACTTGACCGCGTCTAGGACCTCGGCCTGGACCTCCGTCTCGAGGGCGTCGTATCCCGCTTGATCGATGGCGCCGTCCTGGCGCAGGCGCTGGAACAGCCGGGCGATCGGATCCTTTTTCTTTTGTTCTTCGACCTCGTCCTTGGTGCGGTAGACGCCATGCAGGGGATCGGACATCGAATGACCCATGTAGCGGTAGGTGCGTACCTCGAGCAGCGTCGGGTGGCCGCCTTTGCGGGCGCGCTGCACGGCGCGCTGCGTCGCCGCCTGGACGTCGAGCACGTCCATGCCGTTCACGACTTCACCCGCCATGTCGTAGCTGCAGGCGTGCTCCACGACGTCGGTCACCGCCGCCACCCGCTCGAACGCGGTGCCCATTCCGTAGCGGTTGTTCTCGCACAGGAAGATCACCGGCAGCTTCCAGACCGAGGCCATGTTCAGCGCCTCGTGGAACGCCCCGATGTTCACCGCCGCTTCGCCGAAGAAGCAGACGCACACTTCGTCGCCGCCGCGGTACTTGATGGCGAATGCGAGCCCGGTCGCGAGCGGCAGGTGGCCGCCCACGATGCCGTGGCCGCCCATGAAGCGCTTCTCCGCATCGAATAGATGCATCGAGCCGCCCTTGCCGCTCGAGCAGCCGGTGCTCTTCCCGAACAGCTCGGCCATGACGGCGCGCGCGGAAATGCCGCGCACCAGCGCCTGGCCGTGCTCGCGGTAGGAGGCGATGACGTAGTCGGTCGGCTCGAGGGCGGCGGAGACGCCGACGCCGACGGCTTCTTGTCCGATGTAGAGATGGCAGAAGCCGCCGATCTTGCCGAGGGCGTACGCCTCGGCTGCCTTCTCCTCGAAGCGCCGGATGAGGAGCATGTCGCGGAGCATGCGGCGCTGCTGCGCCGCCTGCGTGTCGCCGCCGCCCTTGGCGGGCTGTGCGGTCACTGTGGTCATGGCAGAGTCGCAGCCTCCACTTGCTCCCAGGCGTGATAGCTGGAACGCACGAGCGGACCCGACTCGACGTGCCGGAATCCCATCTCGATGCCCAACCGCTTCAACTCGGCAAACTCGGCCGGCGTGTACCAGCGCGCGATCGGCAGATGCGCTTCGGAGGGACGGAGATACTGTCCCACCGTGAGGATATCGACGTCCTGGGCGCGCAGGTCGCGCATCGCGCCGACCAGCTCGTCCCATTCCTCGCCGAGCCCCACCATGAGCCCGGACTTGGTGAGCGCATCGGGGCGCAGGTCTTTGGCGCGCCGCAACAGCTCGAGCGCCCGCGGGTAGCGGCCGCCGGGACGGGCGATACGGTACAGCCGCTCGATCGTTTCGAGGTTGTGATTGAGAATGTCGGGAGCTGCCGCGACGACGATCTCCAGCGCCGCCGCGTTCCCCTTGAAGTCGGGGATCAGCACTTCGACCGACGTGTCGGGGAGCCGCTGCCGGATCGCGCTGATGCACGCCGCGAACATCTCGGCGCCGCCGTTGGGCAGGTCGTCACGGTCGACGCTCGTGACCACGACATGGCGCAGCCCGAGCTGCGCCACGGCGGCGGCGAGCCGCTCCGGCTCCTGCACGTCGAGCGGGGCCGGGGTGCCATGCGCCACGGCGCAGTAGGCACAGTTCCGCGTGCACACGTCGCCCAGGATCATGAACGTGGCGGCGCGATGCTCCCAGCATTCGCCGATGTTGGGACAATGGGCTTCTTCGCACACCGTGTGCAGCCGCAGGTCCCGCATCATCTGCTTCACGTTGAGGTAGGTCGGTCCTCCCGGCGCTTTGACCTTGAGCCAGGCGGGCTTGCGCTCGGGAGCCCCCGCCGGCTGGGCGGGTGCTCCGGGTATGCGTGGAGTGATCTGAACCAGGGGTGCGGCCATCGATACTCCTGCACGAGATGCTTCGGGTGGTGAAGATAGCGGTCGCGCGGGAGGCGTGGAAGCGGTTTTTCAACCGGACGGTTGATCGCCCCGCTCTCTAAGTCGTTTCATTTCTTCCTCCAATGTGGCGTCGGTGCTGAGGGTGCCGTCGGCGATCTCGGCGATCTCTTCGGCGTCACGCCATTGCCGTTCCAGCTCCAACACCTCGTCGCGCTCATCGACCGCCATCTCGAGCGCCAATCGGCCCTCGGGCCGCAGCGAACGCAACGTCAGCTCGCGCCGCGCGACGTTGCGGATCAGTTGATCGGCGCCCCCGGCCGCATCGACCACACGCGCCGCATCCTGCGCTTTGCGGCGCCCGGAGCGGCGAATGTTGAGGTAGGCGAGTCCCTGGCGCAGAATCGCGGAAGCGTCGCGTCCCGTGAGCAGCGCCGCTTCGCGATGGCAGCTCGGGCAGCTGACGAGGACACCGAGGTCCTGCCGGGTATCCGGGACGACCCGGGCGTGCTGGACGTGTTTCGCCTTGAGCTGCAGCACCGTTCCACACTGATCGCAGATGGGCGGCTCGACGAGCCGCACGCGCCGCGACCCTATCATCGCGACGTAGATCCCGTCGACGGTGCGGCCGAGGTTCCAGGCGAGAAAGCCGAAGGAGCCCCCGAGCGCGACATTCGCGGCGATGCCAAGTCCCACCGCAGCGAGCGTCAGGGGCACGACGACTTTGGCCCGCTCACGATTGCGCGCGGCCAAGCGCTCGCCGTAGCGCCATCCCGCGATCTCGACGCGCGGCGGCTTCCCGACGCGGATGAGATCGTAATGCTCCCAA
>DATLVL010000181.1:0-4500 GCA_035577525.1 Gemmatimonadales bacterium
GAAAGACGAGGTGGACTTCGCCGAGGTGAAAGGGCAGGGGCACGCCAAGCGCGCGCTCGAAGTCGCGGCGGCCGGGGGCCACAACATCCTCATGGTGGGCCCGCCCGGCTCGGGCAAGACGATGCTGGCGCGCCGCCTGCCCACCGTCCTGCCGCGCATGAGTCTCGACGAGGCCCTGGAGACCACGAAGATCCATTCGGTGGCGGGCGTGCTGCCGCTGGGCGAGTCGCTCGTGGCGCGGCGGCCGTTTCGGGCGCCGCATCACACGATCTCGGATGCAGGCCTGATCGGCGGCGGCTCCTATCCCCGGCCGGGCGAGGTCAGCCTGGCGCACGGCGGCGTGCTGTTTCTCGACGAGCTGCCCGAGTTTCGCAAGAACGTGCTCGAGGTGTTGCGCCAGCCGATGGAGGATGGGGTCGTGACGATCGCGCGCGCGGCGATGAGCCTCTCCTATCCGGCGCGGTTCATGCTTGCCGCGGCGATGAATCCGTGTCCTTGCGGCTGGTTTGGGGATCCGCACCACACCATCTCGGATGCGGGCCTGATCGGCGGGGGGTCTTATCCGCGGCCCGGCGAAGTGAGCCTGGCGCACGGCGGCGTGCTGTTTCTCGACGAGCTGCCGGAGTTCCGCAAGAACGTGCTGGAGGTGCTGCGGCAGCCGCTCGAGGACGGGACGGTCACGATTGCCCGGGCGTCGATGAGTTTGACCTACCCCGCGCGTTTCATGCTCGCGGCGGCGATGAATCCCTGTCCCTGCGGCTGGTTCGGCGACCCGCAGCACACCTGTTCATGCGCATCGAAGGGAGTGCTGCGCTACCTGGCGCGCGTGTCGGGCCCGCTGCTCGACCGCATCGACCTACACCTCGAGGTGCCGACCGTGGCCTACCAGGCGCTGGCGGAGCGTGGGGCGGGGGAGCCGAGCGATGCGATTCGCGAGCGGGTGGACCGCGCCCGCCTGGTGCAGCGGGAGCGGTTCGCGAAGCGGGCCGGGATCTACGCCAACGCGCACATGGCGCCGCGCGACATCCGCACCTTCTGCCGCGTCTCGGACAGCGCCGATGCGCTGTTACGAACGGCGATCAGCCGCCTCGGCCTGTCGGCGCGGGGCTATCACCGCGTGCTGAAGATCGCGCGCACCGTCGCCGATCTCGACGGCCAGCCCGAGCTCGAGCCCAAGCACGTCAGTGAGGCGATCCAGTACCGCAGTCTCGATCGCCGCGGCGTTAAGTAAGCGCCGCTACCGCTCGGCGAGCTTCCGGCGCGCCCTCTCCCTCAGGTCGGCGTCGGGGTCGCTCGCGACGATCTTGCGCAGCTTGTCGAGCGACACGGCGTCGCCGCGCTCCGCCATCATCCGGATCAAGCGGTCGCGCAGATCCCGGTCGGCGATCGAGTCGTACATCCGGCTCAACTCCTCGGAGCGGATGCCGGATTCCTCGAGGGCGCGCAATGCCCGGTCCCGCAGATCAGAGTTCTCATTGGAGTCGAACGCGACCCGGCGCAGGAATGCGAGGTTCTCGGCGCCCCCCGCCTCTCCCAGAGACCGCAGCACGCGATCCTTCAGGTCGGTGGCGCCGAGCCGTGCATACACGCGGCGCAGGTAGGCGATCTGCCCCTGCTCGCCCAGGCCGCGGATCGCGCGGTCGCGCACATCGGTTGGCTCGCTCGCATTCTCCGCGATCGCCTCGACCCATTGCAGCGACTCCTGGCTGCCTTCCTCGGCCGCAGTGCGCACCACACGGTCCTTGAGATCGGCGTTCGACAGGGTGGGGTAGATCGCGCGCAGTCGATCGACGTCGTGCAGGTCCTCGCCCACGATGCGGATCGCCCGATCGCGCAGCTCGACCGGTTCCCGCTCGTTGCGGGCCACTGCCATGATCCAGTCGGCATTGGCATTCGAGGGAGAATCGCCGAGCTCCCGGATGATCCGCTCCTTCAATTGATTCAGTGCGAGTTGCCCATACAGCTGGCGCAGAAACACGTCGTCGTCGGGGTGGATGACGACGCGGATCGCCCGTTCCCGCACGTCGGGGACGTCGCTTTCGTCGGCGGCGATCGCCCGGACGCCCCGATCGATCGTGTCGTTCGACTCGCGCGGGGCGATACGGGTCGCCCATTTGAGCCCCTGTTCGCGATTCGCGGGCGGGAGTGAGCGGTCGCGAGCGATGGCGAGGACGCGGCTGGAGATCCGCACGCTGTCGGCGATCGCCGCCGCCAGCAGCGCACGCGAGGCGGTCTGCTCGCTCGCGCTCCGCGCGACGCCGAGCAGCCAGTCGACAGCGTCCGCCGTGCCGACCACGCCGAGGTTGACGTCGGCGCGGGAAGCGGCGTGTCCGCCGACGGCGGGCCAGAGCATCCCGACGCGGTGATCCTGGATGACGAAGCGGAGCTGAACAGGGCCGGTCGTGCAGATCGGCATCTGCACCGTCCCGGTACTGGTAATGACGTTGCCCTCATCGCTGAAGATGACGATCTCGCCGCGCTGCTCCGTGTTCCGCAGAATGATGGTATGACCGTCTCCGCAGACGTCGGGGCGGGCGGCGTAGGTGAGGGTGGCCGATCCATCGCGCAGAGCGGCGATTCTGGCGGCGAGACTCTGGGCCGTCGCTTGCGCGCTCAGCAGCGCGGGGAGGACGGCCAGCATCGACACGAGGCGTGGTGACATGCGAAAACCTCCCATTAGGGGGTTAGTCACCGGCGCATGGAAAAGGGTTGCGACTAGCGCAGTGCGATGATCTTCCAGCCCGAGGGGGTGATGCGCAGCGTCGCCTGCCAGCTCACCGGCTGGTGACCGGCCGCGCCGCTCTGGATCTCCGTGTAATCGTAAGCGCCTTCGAACGTTGCATTGGCCTCGAAGGGGCCGACCCGATTCAATGCACTGACGTTGAGCTGCATCGTCATGTTGCTGGCCTTGAGGAACAAGTCGCCCCATTCCTGGGCTTGCTGCTCGGTGATACGGGGATAGACGACCCGGATCCGCGCCAGGCTCTTGTTGCTGAACGCGTCGGCGAATTCGGCGGCGACCTGTTGGGACTCCGTCTGGAGTCCGCCGCGCTCGCCGCCGCCACGACGGAACCCGCCACCATCGGTGCGCCGCGGTGCGTTCGCGGCGGCGGTTCCGGCGGCGGTCCACTCCGACACCGCAGTCGCCAGCTTTGCTCTTGCCTCACTGTAGTGTCCCGATTGTGCCAGCACGTCGGCGGTGCTCGCGTCGACGTCCCCCCCGGCGAGGGAGTCCTTCGTCGCTCCTGCGCTCACAGCCCGCAGCCGCACGGCGAGCGCCTGTGCTTCCGCGATTTTGAACGCCTGAGACTCGGCGCGGGAATTCCCGCTCGGCGCGGGATTCGCGGCAGCGGGCGCGGGATGCGTCGTCGTCCCAGCGGGCTTCGTCGAGTCTTTGGTCGCGGGAGGGGGTGCAGGGGTCGCCATCCGCACCGTCTCGGGCTCGGCGACGCGCACCGTTTCGACCGCCGCCAGAGCGGGCGGCGAGGACGGTGCGGCTGCGCGGTTGCGGCCGAGGAACCACCACGCCGCTCCGCCGGCGAGCAGCACCAGGGGCGCGATGTAGACGAGCGCTGAACGCCGCTTGGGTGTCGCGGGCGCTGGAGCGCGCGATCCCGAAGGAACGGACGTTCCGGTGCGGGTTGCCGGACGGCGCTCCTTCGGCGTCGCCGTACGCGTGGCGGGCGGCGGCGAGAGCTTGTTGGCGGGGACTGGGCTCATCGGGGTGCGGATCGTCTCCGCCGGGCTCTGCGAGCGCCCGCCGGCGAGCTCGACGAGCTGGGCGCGGATCGGATCGTCGTGCGCGATCGGCGCACCACCCAGTGCGCCGACGGCCGTCTCGATGTCGGGCCAGCGCTCCTCCGGCTCCTTGGCGAGCATCCGCATCACCGCGTCCGCGATATCCTCGGGGATATCAGGTCGGATGTCGGCGATCGACGGCGGCGTCTCGTGGACGTGGGCGAAGAGTAGCCCGACCGTCGTCTCGGCCTGGAAGGGGAGCTGGCCGGCCAGCATCTCGTAGGCGACGACGCCGAGCGAATACTGGTCCGAGGCCCCTGTCAGCTCGGTCTTGGCGGCACACTGCTCGGGGCTCATGTAGCTCGGTGTACCGATCGTCGCGCCCGTCTGCGTCAACCCTTTGGATTCGGCAACCTTCGCGATGCCGAAGTCGGTGACCACCGACCACCCGTCGGAATCGATCATGATGTTGGCGGGCTTCACATCGCGATGGACCACGCCGCGGCGGTGCGCGTAGCCCAGCGCCGAGCCCACCTGGTAGAGGATCGCCTGGACCAGGGGGATCGGCATCTGTCCGAGTTGATGCACGATCGATTCGAGCGAGCGCCCCTCGATGAACTTCATCACGAAGTAGACGATCTCGGGGCTCTCGCGCACCGCGAAGATGGGGATGATGTGCGGATGGCTGAGGGAGGCGGAGGTGCGCGCCTCGCGCTTGAAACGCTCGACCATCCCGGCGGTACTGAACAGGGCGGGCGACAT
>DATLVL010000182.1:0-10585 GCA_035577525.1 Gemmatimonadales bacterium
GATGTGCAGCAGGTACCCGATCTCGCCCGCTACCCCGAGCTGCGTTTTCTCGACCGCTTCGACATCGTCGTTCCGTTGCTGCTGGCGAGCGGTCTGTTCGTCGCCGGAGGAACGCTGTGGCTCGTGTGGGGCTTCTTCGTCAGTACCGTGGTGCTCTTCCATTGCAGCTGCTTCATCAACTCGTTGGCCCATCAGCTGGGCCGGCGGCGCTACCCTACCCCGGACGACAGCAAGAACAGCCTGATTCTTTCCCTCATCACGTTCGGCGAGGGGTGGCACAACAACCACCACTGGTATCCCGGCGCGGCGCGACAGGGGTTCTACTGGTGGGAGGTAGACTTCACCTTCTACGGACTCTGGCTCCTGTCCAGGCTCGGCATCATCAGGAACCTCCATCCGGTGCCAGCCAGGGTCCTGGAGCGCTCCTAGTCTTGCGCATCGCCATCGTCGGCGGGGGCATCGCGGGCCTCGTCGCCGCTCACCTGCTGCACCCCGATCACGACATCACCCTGTTCGAGGCGAACGACTACGCCGGCGGACACACCCACACCGTGCCCGTCACGACTGCGTCGGGCCGGTGGCCGGTCGATACCGGCTTCATCGTCTACAACGAGCGCAACTACCCGGCGTTCAGCGCGCTGCTCACCCGCCTCGGCGTGGCGACGCAGCCGACGTCAATGAGCTTCAGCGTGCGCTCGGACGCTCTGGGGTTCGAGTACAACGGCTCGTCGCTCAACCAGCTGTTCGGCCAGCGATCGAACCTGCTGCGGCCATCCTTCTACCGGATGGCGGCCGACATCCTGCGCTTCGGACGACACGCGCCCCAGGCGATCCGGGACGGAGCGGCCCGCGCGACGCTGCGCGAGTACGCCCAGGGCGCCGGCTACTCCGACCGGTTTCTGGCCCATTACCTGGTGCCCATGGCCGCGGCGTTGTGGTCCCAGCCGCCGCAACAGGTGCTCGAGATGCCGCTCGCGTTTCTCGTCCGGTTCCTGGACAACCACGGCATGCTGCACGTCAGCGGCCGGCCCCAGTGGCGTGTCGTGCAGGGCGGCTCCGAGCGCTACGTCGCTGCGCTGACGCGGCCGTTCGCCTCCCGGATTCGACTGGCAAGCCCCGTGCGGCGCGTACGTCGTCTGCCGGACGGCGTCACGGTCGATGGGGAGCGATTCGATGAAGCGGTGCTGGCGTGTCATGCCGACCAGGCGCTCGCCATGCTGGAGGAGGCGACGCCCGCGGAGCACGACATCCTGTCCGCGATCCCATATCAGGCGAACGACGTCGTGCTGCACACCGATGCGTCGCTGCTGCCGCGGCGGCGCCGGCTGTGGGCGGCGTGGAACTATCACCTCGATCGCGATCCCGCGGCCCCGGCGGCGGTGACGTACAACATGAACATCCTGCAGACGCTGCCGTCGCCGGAGACGTTCTGCGTGACCTTGAATCGCACGGGCGCGGTGGCACCCGATCGCGTCGTGCAGCGCTTCACCTATCACCACCCGGTGTTCACCACCGCGGGGGTGCGTGCCCAGATGCGTCATTCTGAAATCAGTGGCCGGCACCACACCCACTACTGTGGTGCATACTGGGGCAATGGATTCCACGAAGACGGGGTAGCCAGCGCCTACCGTGCAGTCCGGGCCATCGGGGGCCGGGCGTGAACAGCGCGGTCTACTCAGGGCTCGTGCAGCACCGCCGCTTCCGGCCGGGGCCGCATCGCTTTCGCTTCCGGTTGTTCATGATGTATCTCGACCTCGACGAGCTGCCCGCAGCGCTCGACGGGCACTGGCTCTGGTCGGCGCGGCGCGCGGCCCCGGCGCGCTTCCATCGCGCCGATTACCACGGCGACGCGGCAGTGCCGCTCGCCGAGGCGGTGCGCCGCACGGTGGAGGAAAAGACGGGAAGGCGACCCGACGGGCCGATCCGACTGCTCACACACCTGCGGTACTACGGATACTGTTTCAACCCGGTGAGCTTCTACTACTGCTTCGATCGCGAGGGGTCGCAGGTCGAGACGATCCTGACGGAGATCACCAACACCCCGTGGGGTGAGCGGCACAGCTACGTGCTGCCGCGCACGCCGCACATGAACGGCGTGATGCGGTTCCAGTTCGCGAAGGACTTTCACGTCTCTCCCTTCATGCCCATGGAGCAGCGCTACGACTGGCGCTTTTCGCCGCCGGGGCACCGGCTCGCCGTCCACATGGAGAATTACGACGCCGCGGGGATGATTTTCGACGCCACGATGTCGCTGCGACGTCGCGAGCTCACGGGGGCGACGCTCGCCCGCGCGCTCCTCGCCTACCCCTGGATGACCGCCGGCGTGGTCACTGCCATCCACTGGAACGCCCTCAAGCTCTGGCTCAAGGGCAATCCGGTCTACACGCATCCGGAGCGACGCTCTCCATGACCGCCGTCGATCGCCTTGCCCGTCGTCTGCTGCACGCGCGGTTCGCCCGGATCACCGAGGGGCGTCTCTCCATCATCGAAGGCGCAGGGAGCGTGTCGTTCGGGCCCGGCAACGCGGGAGCACCGCATGCCGAGCTCACCGTTCACGATCCGCGCTTCTATCGCGGCGTGCTGTTCGGCGGCCACCTCGGCGCGGTCGAGACGTATCTCGACGGCTGGTGGGAGAGCGACGATCTCACCGCGGTCGTCCGGCTGATGGTGCAGAACCGCGCCGTGCTGGACAGTTTCGAAGGCGGACTGGCGCGCCTGGCGGAGCCGGTGCGGCGGGCCTGGCATGCGATGCGCCGCAACACGCGATCGGGCAGCCGTCGCAACATCGCCGCCCACTACGATCTGGGGAACGAGTTCTTCGCCGCGTTCCTCGACGACACCCTCACCTACTCCTGCGGCATCTTTGAGCGGCCCGATATGACCCTGCGCGAGGCGTCGATCGCCAAATACGATCGTCTTTGCCGCAAGCTGGCGCTCGCGCCGGGAGACCACGTGATGGAGATCGGGACGGGATGGGGCGGGTTCGCGCTGCACGCGGCGACGACGTACGGCTGCCGCGTGACGACCACGACGATATCCCGTGAGCAGCACCGCCTCGCCTGCGAACGCGTTCACACTGCAGGGCTGGACGATCGCGTCACGGTGCTGCTGCGGGATTACCGCGATCTCGAGGGCCGCTTCGACAAGCTGGTTTCGATCGAGATGATCGAAGCCGTCGGCCACCGCTTTTACCGCGGCTTCTTCCGGAAATGTGCCGAGCTCTTGAAGCCCGGCGGGCAGATGGCGCTGCAGTCGATTACGATCGACCCGCGCCATTACGATCAGGCGCGCCACGAAGTGGACTTCATCAAGCGCTACATCTTCCCCGGCGCAAACATCCCGTCCGTCCCGGTGCTGCGGCATGCCGCGGAGCGGCGCGCGGGCCTGTCGCTGCTTCACCTCGAAGACATCACGCCCCACTACGCCGAGACCTTGAAGCGCTGGCGCGAGAATTTCGTGGCCCGCTGGGACCGGCTGCGCGCGCTCGGCTTCTCCGAGGAATTCCGGCGCCTCTGGGAATTCTATTTCTGCTACTGCGAGGGCGGCTTCCGGGAGCGGTTCCTCGGCGACGTGCAGATGGTGTTCGCGCGCAGCGCGCCGGCGTGATCGGGCTGCTGCTGCTCGGCTGGGCGGCGCTCGCCGCTCTCATGACCGTTCTGTGGCTGCGCCAGCTGCGCACGCAGAATGCAACGTCGGTCGATGCCGCCTGGTCGGTGGGGATAGGGATCCTCGCAGTCTCGTTCGCGCTGCTGGCGGATGGCGCACCCGGGCGCCGCCTGCTCGTCGGGGGGCTCGCCGCGCTTTGGGCTGGGCGGCTCGCGTGGCACCTCATCAGCGATCGCGTGCTGGGACGCCCCGAGGACGGCCGCTATCGCGCGATGCGCGAGACGTGGGGGCGACGCGCGCCGCTGTACTTCTTCATCTTCTACCAGGGACAGGCGATTGTGGCGACCCTGTTCGCCGTCCCGATTCTGGCCGCGATGCAGGACGGTGCGCTCGACGCCTGGGCCGCCGCTGGAGCGCTCGTGTGGCTCGTCGCCGTGCTCGGAGAAGCCATCGCCGATCGCCAGCTCTCCCGGTTCCGCGCCAATCCAGCCAATCGTGGCCGGACCTGTCGCGAAGGGTTGTGGCGCTACTCGCGGCACCCGAATTACTTCTTCGAGTGGACGCACTGGTTCAGCTACGTGGGCGTAGGCCACGGCATCTGGCCCACCTGGATCGGTCCCGCCGTGATGCTGCTCTTTCTGTTCCGGCTCACGGGAATCCCGTTCACCGAGCAGCAGGCGATCAAGAGCCGGGGTGACGACTACCGGGCCTACCAGCGCGAGACGAGCGTCTTCTTCCCCTGGTTCCCGAAGCGGGCGTAGTCTGACCTCGCTGCCGTTCGCCCTCGCCGAGCGGGGTCTCGTGCCCGAGCCCCTGGTGCGCTGGGGCATCCGCCGGCTGCTGGCGCAACGGCTGCGCGAGATCAGGCGCCCCGATCCGGGCCTCGACGCCGAGCTGTCGCGCGGGCCCGTCGCCCTCGTCCCCGAAGCCGCCAACCAGCAGCACTACGAGCTGCCGGCGTCGTTCTTTCAGATCGTGCTGGGGAGCCACCTCAAGTACTCGAGCGCATTCTGGAACGACGAGATCGCGTCGCTGGACGAGGCCGAGCTGGTGATGCTCGAGGTGGTGGGGAGCCGGGGGCAGTTCGCCGACGGCCAGCGTGTGCTCGAGCTGGGCTGCGGCTGGGGCTCATTGACGCTGTGGATGGCGCAGCGCTATCCGAACAGCCGCATCGTGGCGGTCTCGAATTCCGCAGTGCAGCGCGAGTACATCACGGCGCGCGCCCCGGCCAACGTCCGGGTGATCACCGCCGACATGAACGTATTCCGAGCCGAGGGTCGCTTCGACCGCGTCGTGAGCATCGAAATGTTCGAGCACATGCGGAACTGGCGCGAGCTGATTCAGCGGATCACCGCGTGGCTCGAGCCGGGCGGCAAGCTATTCGTCCACGTCTTCTGCCACCGCCACCACGCGTACCGTTTCGACACGGACGGCGCGGGCAACTGGCTGGGCCGGTACTTCTTCACCGGCGGCCTGATGCCCTCGCTCGACCTGCTGCCGCGTCTGCAGGCGCCGCTCGTGCTCGAAAAGACGTGGGAAGTGGACGGCACTCACTACGCGCGTACTGCGGAGGCGTGGGCGGCGAACTTGCGGCGCCGCAGGAACGAGGCGATCGCCGCGTTGACGCCGGCGTACGGCGCCGACGCGCCGCGGTGGGTGGAGCGCTGGTGGCTCTTCTTCATCGCCTGCGCGGAGCTGTTCGGCTATCGGCACGGCGGCGAATGGCTGGTCGGACACTACCGGTTGCGCAAGCCGTAAACCGCTCGCAGTTTGACGGACCCTCCACCCGCCCGGATGCTCATGCGCTTCGCGACCCTCTGTGTGTCCCTGCTGTGCAGCGTCACGCCACTGGCCGCTCAATCACCCGCGGCAACGATCGAATGGGACTCGCTCGGCGCCGAAGCCGTTCGCAATCTCTCGGCGTATCTCGCCGTCAACACGGCCAATCCCCCGGGGAACGAGCTGGCGGCCGCGCGCTTCCTGCAGCAGCTGCTCGCGAAAGACGGGATCGAGGCGCAGATCCTCGACACCACGGAGCTCGGGCCCGGCCGCGCCAATCTTTACGCCCGCTACCACGACGGGCGGCAAAAAAGCCATCGCGCTCGTCAGTCACATGGACGTGGTGCCGGTGACGCCGCAGTTCTGGTCGGTCGACCCGTTCTCGGGAGCGGTGAAGGACGGCTACATCTGGGGACGCGGCGCGCTCGACATGAAGGGTGAAGGGCTCGTGCAGGCGATGGCGCTGATCGCCCTGAAGCGCAGCGGTGTTCCGCTCGACCGCGATATCGTGTTCATCGGCAATGCCGATGAGGAGGTCGGCGGCAACGGCGCTGTGGTGTTCGCGCAGCGTCACGCCGACTTGTTGCGGGACGTGGAGTTTCTGATGACCGAAGGCGGCGACAATTTCGTCGATCACGGGAAGCTCGCCTATTACGGCGTCGGCGTCGCCGAGAAACGGACCTTCTGGCAGCGGATCACCGTGCGCGGCGTGGCGTCGCACGGGTCGCGGCCCACCAAGCAGAACCCGGTGCCCCGCCTCGTCGCCGCACTCGACCGGCTGGCGCACTACGACACGCCGCTGCACGTCACGCCCGGGGTCGCCAAGTACTTCCACGATATCGCCCCGCAATACACGGGGCGGCAACGCGTCTGGCTCTCGGACGTCGCGGCGGCCCTGAAGCAGCCGCTGGCCCGCGCCTGGATCACCGGCAATGTCTACTGGAATGCCATTCTCCGAAACACCATTTCGCTCACGGTATTGTCGGGGTCGAACAAGACGAACGTGATTCCGTCGGAAGCGTCGGCTGAGATCGACATCCGCCTCCTGCCGGACCAGGACACCGCCGCGGTGCGCGCCGAGCTGATGCGCGTCGTGAACGATACGGCAGTCCATTGGGAGACGATGTACCCGCCCAAGGCGCCACTCGAGAGTCCGATCGAGACCGATCTGTTCCGGGCGATCGTGCGCGCGGCGCACGAGCGCGACCCTGAGGCCCAGGTGACGACCCCGATGCTGACCGGGGCAACCGACCGGCCGACCTACCGGGCGCTCGGGATCGTCACGTACGGGTTCGATCCGTTCAAGACCGAGGATGCGGATGCGCAGCACGGCGTGCACGGCAACGACGAGCGCGTCAGCGTCGCCAGCGTCGCGTTCGGAGTCCACTACCTCTACGACGTGCTGCGCTACGTGCAGTAGCGTCCCGGCTATTGCCGGGGGCGCAGCTCCCAGAGGACGTTGATGATCACCCAGCGGCCGTTGAACCTGGCCTCCTGCAGGTAATCGATCCAGGCGCCGGCGTCGATCTTCACGATGGCGGCGTTGCGGAAGGTGTCGAGAATCAACACGTCCATCCGCTGATCGGCCTTCGGGGTGCGCGTCCCACCACCGGCGCGGACGTTCTGCACGAGCTCGAGCGCCGTCATGTCACCGAGGCGGCTATGACCGCTCGAATCGGTGAACACGATCCGCTTGGCGAGGTGACTGTGCAGCGCGCGCTCCATGCGCTCGGCGTTTCCCGTCCACCAGCCTTCGATGTAGTCGAGCGCCGTGGCACGGATCGCAGCGGAGTCCGTTGCCGTTTGCGCGCGGGCGACAGGGACGGCGCCGAACAGCACCGTCCACGTGGCGAGCATCGCGAGTCTCATCGAGCAATCTCCCGGGAGTGAAGGTGGCCGCACAGTAGGACCGGAGCCGCGTTGCCGGCAACGGATCGGTGACGAACGCCGCCCCAGTCGTGACGAACGGGGACCGATTGGTGACGAATGGGAGCGACGCGGGAGCTGGCTGACGAGACCGTTGCCGTTTGCGGTCCCGATTCACATGATGTGGCTGTGCTGAAACGCTTCGCGACCCGTTACGGGATCTGGTTCGGCATTGCACTGTTCGTCAGCGCGCAGAACATGCTGGTGCGCGTGTCGCGCGGCAGTGCGATCGACCTGCAGTGGGATCTGTTTCACGAGCTCGTGTACTGGTCGGTGTGGGCGCTGTTCGCGCAGGTCATCATTCGCATGGTGCAGCGCTGGCCGTTCGAACGCGGCATGGCACGCCGTTCACTCGTCCCGCACCTCATCGCCATGGTGCTGATCGCCCCGTTGCAGATCACCACGACGTACGCGACGCACCTCGCGATCATCGACCTGGCGGGGGTGCTCCCGGCGGGATCGGCCGGCTCCTGGTTTGCAGCCAAGGGCCCCGGCATTGTGTGGGGGAGCTTCACGGGCTCGCTGTATTACTGGGTGATCGTGGGGGTGTACCAGGCGGTGCTCTACCGGCGGCTCGCGTCCCGCCTCGGCGCCGAGCTGGCCCAGGTGCAGCTGGACGCGCTGCGCACCCAGCTGCAGCCGCACTTCCTCTTCAACGCGCTGAACTCCGCCACCGTGTTGACGACGACCGATCCCGTCCGGGCGAACCGCGTGCTCCTCAAGCTGAGCGAGCTGCTGCGCACCACGCTCGATCGTGCGGCGCCGCACGAGGTGCCGCTGCGCCGGGAGCTGGCCCAACTCGAGCCGTATCTCGAGGTCCAGCAGATCCGCTTCGGCGCTCGCCTCGCGATCGCGCGCGAGCTCGAGCCTGAAACGCTCGACGCCCTCGTCCCCACCCTCGTGCTGCAACCGCTGGTCGAGAACGCGGTGCGCCATGCCATCGAGCCGAACCCGGCCGGGGGCAAGGTGACGATCCGCTCACGCGCGAGCGATGGCACGCTGCACCTCGAGGTGCGCGACACCGGCTCCGGGCGGCCCGCCGATCGGAACGGTCCCGAAGGGATCGGCCTCACCAACACGCGGGCCCGCCTCACCCGGCTCTACGGAGCGCAGCACCAGTTCGAGCTCGCACCGATCCCCACCGGCGGAGCGGCCGTGCACATCGACATTCCACTGCGACGAGCCGCTCCGGCCGGACGGAATCCGTGAGTGATATGCGCGTTCTGATCGCCGACGACGAGGAGCTGGCTCGCACCGGGATCCGCCAGCTCTTGGCGGCGCGTCCCGGCACAGCGATCGTGGCCGAGTGTGCCAATGGCCTCGAGACGGTCGCGGCCATCGCCGAGCACACTCCCGATCTCGTCTTCCTCGACGTACAGATGCCCGGCTTTGACGGATTCGACGTGATCGAGCAGGTCGGCACCGACGCGATGCCGCCCGTGATCTTCGTGACCGCGTACGACGCCCACGCGCTGCGGGCGTTCGAGACGCACGCCGTCGATTATCTCCTCAAGCCCATCGATCCAGACCGGTTTCGCACGGCGCTCGACCGGGCCAGGACTCGGATTGCGAGCACCAAGCTCACGGCGCTGATCGAGGAGGTCAGCCGCGACACGCCGCTCGAGCAGATCGCCGTCAAGCACGATGGTCGCATCTCGTTCGTGAGGGTCGAGGCAATCGACTGGATCGAAGCCACCGGGAACTACGTCACGCTGCACGCCGACGCCGCGACGCATGTCGTGCGCCATACGCTCGAGCGCCTGGCGCAGCGACTCGGCAACCAGCGCTTCATCCGGATCCGGCGCGATGCGCTCGTGCGGCTCGACGCCATCAAGTCTCTGGAGCCGTACCTTAAGGGGAGCTACGTGATCCTGCTGCGCGACGGCGGCAAGCTGCTCTCGAGCCGCTCGTTCGCCGCGCGTCTCAAGGAGCTACTGGCCAAATGCCGATGAAACCCTCCGACCATCGACCCGCCGTCGTCGCCGGATTCCTGGGCTGGACCCTCGACGCGTTCGATTTCTTCCTCGTCGTCATGACGCTGACGGCGATCGGGGCGACGTTCGGCAAGAGCGACAAGGACATCGCCGTCACGCTGCTCTTGACACTCGGGTTCCGGCCAGTGGGGGCATTCATTTTTGGCCTCATCGCCGACCGCTACGGCCGCCGGCTGCCGTTGATGCTCGACTTGGTGTTCTTTTCGATCATCGAGGTGCTGTCAGGGCTCGCGCCGAATTACGTGACGTTCTGCGTGCTGCGGGCCCTGTTCGGAATCGGGATGGGCGCCGAGTGGGGCGTCGGCGCGTCGCTGGTGATGGAGAAGGTCCCGGTCAAACACCGCGGCATCTTCTCCGGGTTGCTGCAACAGGGGTATGCCGCCGGATATCTGCTGGCGGCATTGTGCTACTTCTTCGTGTTCCCGCGCTGGGGATGGCGGCCGTTGTTCTTCATCGGGGGGCTGCCGGCGCTCTTGGCACTCTATGTCCGCTCACAGGTATCCGAGTCCGAAACATGGCAACGCTCGCGAGCGGGATCGTGGAGTGATCTCGGCCGGATGCTCGCCGCGAACTGGAAGACGTTCCTCTACATCACGATTCTCATGGCTCTGATGAACGGCGTATCGCACGGCACGCAGGATCTGTACCCTACGCTCTTGAAGCGCGACTGGGGATTCCAGACCACCGGTGTCGTCGCGCTTACCGCGATCTCGATGATCGGGGCCCTCACCGGTGGTCTCGTGTGCGGATGGCTCTCCGACCGCGTCGGCCGGCGTCGCATGATCGTCGTCGCATTGGCCGGCGCCCTGGTGCTGATTCCTCTGTGGGCGTTCGCGCCCAATGTGTACCTGCTCGGGTTGGGCGCCTTCCTGATGCAGGTGATGGTGCAAGGCGCCTGGGGCGTGATCCCCGCGCACATCACCGAGCTTTCCCCCGACGCCGTGCGCGGTGTGCTTCCGGGGTTCGGCTACCAGTGCGGCGCCATGATCGCAGGCTGGATGCCAGTCATCGGCGCGGCCATTGCATCCAAGACCGGCTATTCCTGGGCGATGGCGGTCACCGCGGGCACGGTCTTCGTGCTGTGCGCCATCGTCGCCTGGGTGGGGCCGGAGCGGCGCGGCATCGTATACGGGGCAGAGCGCCCCGGCCGCTCTGCCGCCTAGCGCGCCGCGAACCGGACGCCGGGCCCCAGCACCAGGACGAATACCGTGGCCGCCACGGTCCCGCACACGATCCATCCCCAGGACCGTGAGACGAGCAGCGGCGTCCCGCCCGACGCT